>JAHHTV010000114.1 GCA_020024395.1 Anaerotignum sp.
AAACCATGTGCTTCTTGCATAATAAATCAAAGGTGTGTCACATCTCCAACAGAATGGATAGTTATGTTCAAAAGGCAATGCCGCAAACAAAGACCCATTTTCTTCCATATATTTCAGTATTTCAGGGTCAGCATCTTTGACAAACATACCTGCAAAGGGGCCTGCTTCTTGTGTCATATTACCACTATCATCTACATACTGACGGAAAGGAATATCATATGCATTACATACACGTGCATCATCTTCACCAAATGCACCTGCAGAGTGTACCACACCTGTACCGTCTGTCAATGTAACATAGCTATCACAAGTAACGATAAATGCTTTAGGGTCATTTTCCAAGAATGGGAACAATGGTTCATAACGCATATATTCCAAATCTTTGCCTTTCATGGTTTCCAAAACTTCGTAATTGCCTTCACCCAACACATTATCAAGCAAAGCCTGTGCCATGATTGCCACAAAATCCTGATATTTTACTTTTGCATATGTTTCGTCAGGGTTAACAGTCAAAGCGATATTAGAAGGCAATGTCCAAGGGGTTGTTGTCCAAGCCAAGAAATATTCATTGTCTTTGCCTTCCACTTTGAATTTTGCGATTGCAGATGTTTCTTTGACATCTTTATAACCTTGTGCCACTTCATGAGAAGAAAGTGCAGTACCACAACGAGGGCAATAAGGCACAACTTTATGTCCTTTGTAAAGCAAATCTTTATCCCAGATTTGTTTCAATGCCCACCATACAGACTCAATATATTCATTATGATATGTTACATAAGGGTGTTCCATATCTGCCCAGAATCCCACACGGTCACTCATTTCATGCCATTCTTTTTCATAAGTCCATACGCTTTCTTTACATTTTTGTATGAAAGGCTCCACACCATATTTTTCAATCTGTGGTTTGCCGTCCAAACCAAGGACTTTTTCCACTTCCAATTCTACAGGCAGACCATGTGTGTCCCAGCCTGCTTTTCTCAAAACTTTATAACCTTTCATGGTTTTATAACGAGGGATAATATCTTTCACGGCTCTTGTCAAGATATGCCCGATGTGTGGTTTGCCGTTTGCGGTTGGAGGGCCATCATAAAATGTAAATACGGGAGCACCTTCTCTTTCTTTGATACTTTTCCCGAAAATATCGTGTTCCTGCCAAAATTTTTCTGTTGCTACTTCTCTTTCCACAAAGTTCAAATTGGTTGGGACTTTGTCGTACATGGGTATTACCTCCTTCTTGATATACAAGTCAAATTTTTCTGAAATTTCATCAAAAAAACCCATCCGCCACAACAGGACGAATGGGTTCGCGATACCACCTGATTTGACGGCAAAAAGCCGTCCAACTCATTGCACCACCTATGATGATGCGTTCCCTTAACGCGGGATACGACAGAGCCTACTGGTCAAGTGTTCGGTCTGCCACTCAGGAGTGATATTCCACCATTTTCTTGCGTTGGGATTTCACCATGCCCCAACTCTCTTTGGCATAAACGAAAGAGGTGTACTGTCTCCGTCAAAGTGTTTTTTCGATTTCATGAGTGTAATTATATATGCTGCAAATATGTTTGTAAAGTCTTTTTTGTATTTTTTTTCAAACTTTTTACAAGTATGTTGTATACCGTCAAACAGTATACATAAAATGCCATATTTGCTATGATTTTTTTATGGTTTTGTGCGAAAATACCGAAAAACCATTCAAAAATTTGCTTTTTTTGCAAACAATCTGTATAATGTAATACAGCTATAAAAATTTATTACTCTCAGAACAGCAAAGGAGATTAAAATGGAAGGTAGAGAATTGGCGCTGTTGACGGATTTATACCAATTAACCATGATGCAGGGCTATTTTGAAACAGGTACACACAAAAGACAAGTTGTATTTGATTTATTTTACAGAAAAAATCCCAGCGGCAACGGCTATGCCATTGCGGCAGGATTGGAACAAGCAATGGCATATCTTAGAAATCTTTATTTTACAAAAGAAGATATCGCCTATGTAGAAAGTCTTGGATTGTTTCGGGAAGATTTTATCGACTACTTGAAAACATTTCGTTTCACAGGTACGGTTCATGCCATTCCCGAAGGAACCGTTGTATTTCCACAAGAACCTTTGATACGTGTACAAGCACCCATCGCACAGGCACAGCTGATTGAAACAGCACTTTTGAATATCATCAATCATCAAAGCTTGATTGCCACAAAAGCAGCAAGAGTGGTTTGGGCAGCACAAGGCGACCCTGTATTGGAATTTGGTCTACGCCGTGCACAAGGTCCTGATGCAGGTATATTCGGTGCCAGAGCGGCAGTCATTGGCGGTTGTAGTGCCACAAGCAATGTATTAACCGGAAAATTGTTTGATGTTCCTGTAAAAGGTACCCATGCACATAGCTGGGTGATGAGTTTTGCTGATGAATTAACCGCTTTTCGGGAATATGCACGTTTGTTCCCTGATGCGTGTGTCCTTTTGGTGGACACATACAACACATTAGAATCTGGCGTACCCAATGCCATAAAAGTATTCCAAGAAATGAAACAAAATGGTATTCCTTTGCGAAATTATGGTATTCGTTTGGATAGTGGTGACTTGGCATATTTATCTAAAAAAGCAAAAGAAATGTTAGATGCAGCTGGATTTTCCGATGCAGTTATCAGTGCTTCCAGCGATTTGGATGAAAACCTCATTGCCAGCTTAAAACTGCAAGGGGCTAAAATCAGCCTTTGGGGCGTTGGTACAAAATTGATTACTTGTGATGATTGCCCTGCATTCGGCGGCGTATACAAATTGGCAGCAGAAGAAGGCAATGACGGTAATTTTATTCCAAAAATTAAACTTTCCAACAACCCTGCAAAAGTCACAAATCCAGGTATCAAAAAAGTGTTCCGTATTTATGACAAAGTCACAGGCAAAATCAAAGCCGATTTGATTGCTTTGGACAATGAAACCATAGACGAAAACGAAACGCTCGAAATTCACGACAGCAATGCAAAATGGAAAAATATGCGTCTGCTTGGCGGCACTTATCGTATCAGAGAACTTTTGGTACCAATATTTATAGACGGAAAACAGGTATACAAAAGCCCAAAAACAATGGATATTCAAGCATATTGCAATAAAGAAAAAACATCTCTTTGGGACGAACATTTACGCTTAAACAATCCACATATTGTGCCTGTGGATTTATCTGAAAAACTCATGGATTTGAAAACAAGACTCATTGATGAAATGAGCAAACCTTGATTAAAAAAAGCCTGCAAACGCAGGCTTTTCTTTTTATTTTTCTTTTATCATACCATTTTGATATGCATACAGCAATTTTTCCAATTCTTCAATACTTTCTTGCAAATTTTTTCCAATATCTGTATCACGCACCAATATACGGTCTTGTGTATACTGCAATGCTACTGTTGAGGACAGTATATCTTTTTCTTGTGCAATGGCAACTTCTGTGGATACAAATGGTTCATGGCTAACCAATACCATACCATGTGAATTGTAAATCAATGTATACCCTGCAATACCTGTCACTTTTTGATATGCTTTTGCAAAACCGCCATCAATGACAAACAATTTGCCATTTGCTTTTATGGGGCTTTCGCCTTTTGACACTTTCACAGGTACATGTCCATTGATGATATGAGATGTTTCTGGGTCAAGCCCAAACGCTTCCAAAACATAACGACAAATATGCTCCTCATTTCGCAAACGATAATATGGATTTGTAACTTCTTTGTGTGTGGTTTTGTCATCAATGAAATACCGTTCAAATGTTGTCATTTTCTTTTTGCCGAACAATGGAGAGTCCTCCCCACACCATAAATACCATATGATGTCCATACATTCTCTTTTTGCTTGAGAATGTGGCTTATTGAAATATGCTTCTCTTGTGGTACGTTCCACAGCGTCTAAATATGCTTTGCCTTTATATTGTTTGCCACGAAATGTCACCGTTTTCAATGTACCATCTTCATTCATAGGAATACCGCCATGGAACAGCAAATTGGAATTGAATATCGTATACATACTGCCTTTGCTGTAAAGCACACGTATATGTTCTTGCAATTTTTCACTGTTGACAAAAGAAGATTTGACTTTGTCCATCACTTCTTGTTCTTCTGGTGTCAATGCATAAGGGTCTTTGGGGTCAATGGTCGGAAAATGCATATCATTCATCGCATATTCTTTGCCTTCTATGAGAATGGTTCCTTTTTCAAAATTGATTTTATCCAACAATAACCGATTTTCCATATGAAATTCTGGGTGGCGTTTGATAATTTGTGCTTCCATTTTCCATTGCAGTATAGAAATGGCTTTATGCATTTTTGCAATCAACTGAAAATCTTTATCGCTCAATGCACCCTCTGTACCTTTTGGTGCAAATTGTGTGCAAGGGTCATCGGCATAACAATCCATAGCAAATGTCGCTAACGGAATTAAGTTGATTCCATAATCTTCTTCTATGGTATCCAAATTTGCATAACGTGTTTGTATACGCAATACATTGCATATCAAAGCTTGACAACCTGCGGCGGCACCCATCCAGGCAATGTCATGGTTGCCCCATTGTATATCCACAGAATGATAATTTGCCAGTATATCCATAATACCTGCAGCATTGGGACCTCTGTCATAAATATCGCCAATCACGTGCAATGTATCAATGGCAAGGCGTTGTATCAAATGGCACAATGCCGCAATAAAACGGTCTGCCTGTTCCAAATCAATGATTGTGCTGATGATTTCACTGTAATACATTTCTTTGTCACGGTTGACATTTGCTTCATGTAACAATTCTTCCAATATGTAAGCAAATTCTTTTGGCAATGCTTTTCTCACTTTAGAACGTGTATATTTTGATGCAACCACTTTACAAATCGTTACCAAACGGTGCAGTGTAATTTTATACCAATCCTGTAAATCTTCTTCTGTTTCTGCCATTTGTTCCAATTTTTGCTCTGGATAATAAATCAATGTTGCCAATGCTTTTTTTTCGCTTTCTCGCAAACTCGTACCAAAAATTGCACTAATATGATTTTTGATAACCCCTGATGCATTACGCAGCACATGGCTGAATGACTCCACTTCTCCATGAATATCAGAAACAAAATGTTCTGTTCCTTTTGGCAAATTCAATATGGCTTTTAAGTTCATAATTTCTGTTGCGGTACTGTTGATATTTTGATACTGTTGTGACAACAGTTGTAAATACTTCATCTCTTGCTC
>JAHHTV010000115.1 GCA_020024395.1 Anaerotignum sp.
TCATTCCGTTGCGTGATGATTTAACATTGCAGGTGGATGACTATTTAGATTTTCTGGGAACGATTGTGATTGCCAATCCAAATGCACCCACAGGAATATCTGTACCAAGAAGCGACATTCAGCGATTATTAGATGCCAATCCAAATAGAGTGGTTATCGTAGATGAAGCATATGTGGATTTTGGAGGCGAAAGCTGTGTGCCGCTTATCAAAGCATATGAAAATTTACTTGTGATACAAACTATGTCAAAAAGTCGACAACTGGCTGGTGGACGTTTGGGTTATGCGTTAGGGAGTGTGCCATTGATAGAGGCCATGAACCGTGTAAAATACAGTTTTAACCCTTATAATGTCAATCGAATGACAATGCTGGCTGGTATTGCAGCAATAGAAGATGAGCCATATTTTCAGAAATGCTGTCGTACCATTCAAGAAACACGACTTTGGACAAAGCATGCATTGGAAAAGTTGGGTTTTGTGGTATTACCTTCCCAAACAAATTTTTTATTTGTAAAATCAGATAAATTATCTGGTAGTACACTCTATCAAAAGCTAAAGGAACACGGTATTTTGGTTCGTTGGTTTCAGACAGAGCGCATTCAGGACTATGTGCGCATTACCATTGGTTCTCAAACACAAATGGAAACATTGATTGACAAGATAACTTGTATTTTACAAGTATAAGGAGGTTTTATGATGCGTCATGCGTCAATACAACGAGATACAAAAGAAACAAAAATACAACTGACACTGAATTTGGATGGGAAAGGTAAGGCGGATATCTCCACTGGCTGTGGTTTTTTGAATCATATGCTAGAATTGTTCGCACACCATAGTGATATTGATTTGACTGTAAAATGTCAAGGGGATACATATGTAGATTATCACCATAGTGTAGAAGATATTGGTATTTGTTTGGGAAAGGCGTTTACAGAAGCACTAGGGGATAAACGAGGAATTGTACGTTATGGTCAATTCTTTTTGCCTATGGACGAAACATTGATATTGTGTGCTTGTGATATTTCTGGTAGAGATTATTTAGCATGGACAGTGGAGCTGCCAAGCCCAGTGGTGGGTGACTTTGATACAGAACTTGCCAAAGAATTTTGGCTGGCATTTGTTCGTAATTGTCCAGCGTCTATACACATTCGCCAAATTGCCGGTGAAAATACGCATCATATTATAGAAGCGATTTTCAAAGGTATGGGGCGTGCATTGAAAATGGCTGTGGCTATAGATGCCAAACATATTGATGAAATTCCAAGTACAAAAGGTACATTGTAAAGTGGGTGATTAAATGGTTGCAATAGTAGATTATGGTGTGGGCAATCTCTTTTCTTTGTCTTGTAGTTTGAAAGCATTGGGACTAGAAGCGGAAGTGACGGGTGACCCTGCGAAATTGATGGCTGCAGAACGTATCATTCTTCCAGGGGTAGGTGCATTTGCGGACGCACGGCAAAAGCTAGATGCGACAGGTCTGGTTCCTGTACTGCGTGAAGCTGCAAAACAGAAACCGCTTTTGGGCATTTGTCTTGGTATGCAACTTCTATTTGATAAAAGTTTTGAATATGGAGAACATACAGGGCTTGGATTTATACCTGGGCAGGTGGTAGATTTGCGAAATGATTTGACAGATAAGCGTTTGAAAGTGCCGCATATGGGATGGAATAGCTTGCAAATTTGTAAGGAAGACCCTATTTTTCGCTATATTGAGAATGAGGCGTATGTTTATTATGTACATAGTTACTATGCACAAAACTGTACAGAAAATACACTTGCCAGCTCCCAATATGGCAATGTGAATGTCACTGGTGTTGTGCGTTGCGGCAATGTCTGGGGTACACAGTTTCACCCAGAAAAATCTGGTGATACAGGATTGTGTATATTAAAAGCATTTGCAGAGTTATAAGGAGGGTGAAAAATGCAGATTTTTCCTGCCATTGATTTGTCTAACGGACAGGTGGTTCGCCTGTTTCAAGGAGATTATGCAAAAATGACGGTTTATGGTACAGACCCCTGTGCTGTGGCAAGAGAATTTATAGCAGCGGGTGCAAAATATCTCCATGTGGTAGATTTGGATGGTGCCAGAGATGGAACAATTGCAAACTTTTCTTCTATTGCTGCCATTGCAAAACAGGGCGGTTTGTATATCGAAGTGGGCGGCGGTATCCGTACAGAAGAACGTATTCAACAATATTTGGATTTAGGGGTGCAACGATGTATTTTGGGTACTGTTGCAGTAAAGGATTTTGATTTTACAGTTCGTATGGCACAAACCTATGGGGACAAAATCGCTGTGGGTGTAGATGCCAAAAATGGATATGTTGCCATAAACGGTTGGAAAGAACTATCACAAGAAAAAGGTGTAGACTTTTGTAAGCGTTTATATGATGCAGGTGTAAAAACCATAATCTATACAGATATCAGCCGAGATGGGGCAGAACGTGGTACAAATTTGGAAGTATATAAAGAGCTTTCAAAAATAAATGGACTGTGTGTAACAGCGTCTGGTGGCGTGAGTGCTTTAGAAGAATTATATCAGTTGCAACACATTGGTACCCATGCAGCAATATTGGGAAAAGCTTTGTATACAGGACGACTGGATTTGAAAACGGTGATACAGGAGGTGGGGAAATGTTAGCCAAACGTATTATTCCATGTTTAGATGTAAAAGATGGTCGTGTGGTAAAAGGAGTAAATTTTACGGGGTTACAGGATATTGCAAATCCTGTAGAAATGGCACGTTTTTATAATCAGTCTAGTGCAGATGAATTGGTGTTTTATGATATTACGGCATCTGTTGAGGGGCGTAATTTGTTCACAGATATTTTGCAACAAGTGGCTCGTGAAATCTTTATCCCTTTAACTGTAGGCGGTGGTATTCGTACATTAGAAGATTTTGACAGGGTGCTGAAATGTGGTGCAGATAAGGTCAGTGTCAACTCTGGTGCGATTGCAAATCCAAGCATTATTAGAGAAGCAGCAAAAAAATATGGTGACCAGTGTGTGGTGTTGTCTATGGATGTGAAGCGAGTGGATGGACAATTTCGACTTTTTGCAAAGGGCGGTAGAGAGGATACAGGCATTGATGCGATAAAATGGGCAGTCAAAGCAGTTGCTGATGGTGCTGGCGAAGTGGTGCTAAATTCTATTGATACAGATGGTGTAAAAAATGGCTTTGATATAGAGATGCTGGACGAATTGGCGTCTAAAATCCATGTACCAATCATTGCCAGCGGTGGTGCTGGGAATTGTGAACATTTTGCAGAACTTTTTACACATGCAGGTATTGATGCAGGATTGGCTGCTTCCATATTTCACACAAGACAGTTAGATATTAGAGAATTGAAACGCTTTTTGCATGATAGAGGTATAAAAGTGCGTATTTGATAGGAGGGGAATACAATATTGGAACTAAAATTTGATGAAAAAGGTCTGATTCCTGCGATTGTGCAAGACCATTATACCAAACAGGTTTTGACACTGGCATATATGAATCGTGAAAGCCTTGCCATTACCATTGATGAGCAACGTACCTGTTTTTGGAGTCGTAGCCGTCAAGAATTGTGGCGCAAAGGTGATACATCAGGTGCAGTACAGCATGTGGTTGCCATTACCACAGATTGTGATGGGGATGCACTTATTGTGGAGGTGGTAAAAGATGGACCAGCATGTCATACTGGTGCAGAAAGCTGCTTTTTTCAACCGATTTATTTATCAGAAGAATTAAAACAATTTAGTTATGAAGGATTATATGAACTGATTAAAGGACGCAAAAATACACCACAAGAAGGCAGTTATACCACATACCTTTTTGAAAAAGGACTGGATAAAATTCTGAAAAAAGTAGGCGAAGAATGTACAGAAGTTATCATTGGTGGCTGTAAAAAGGATAAAGAAGAAACAATATATGAGATTGCAGATTTGACATATCATGTTATGGTTTTGATGGTTCAAATGGGTATTTGTGTAGAAGATATTACCAGAGAGCTTGAGAAGCGTCATGTGATAGACCACAAAGTAAAACAAGAGAGGATGCGATGAGTATTTTGAAGCCATTTGTCTGTTCCGTCCATACACATGCCACATTTTGTGATGGTAAAGATACATTGGAGGATATGGCTGCGGCGGCGTATGCAGCGGGTGTTCGTTATTATGGTGTATCCTGTCACAGCCATACACCAATTGCATTAGATGAAGGTTTTGTTTTGCCGAAAGATATGGCTGTTTATCAAAAAGCGGTAGAACAGCTACAAAAACAATACATTGGAAAAATGGAAGTTCTGGTTGGATTAGAATGGGATAGTTGTGCTGATGTCAATGTTGATGGTTTTGATTATTGGATTGGTAGTGTACACTATATACATGCAGACAATGGGAAGTACTATGCCATTGATTGGAATGAAGAAGTTTTTGCCACATGTCGTGATGAAGCTTTTCATGGAGATGCATTGGCTATGGTGAAAGCATATTTTCAGGAAGTATCAAAAGTAGCTGCGATGCAACCGACTATTTTGGGGCATATGGACTTGATTACAAAATTTAACACCAAAAACAAGTTTTTTGATGAAAATTCTTTGCAGTACAAATTGGCAGCACTGCAAGCGTTGCAATCTGTAAATCCAACAACAACCATACTGGAAATTAATACTGGAGCGATGGCAAGAGGCTATCGAGATGTTCCTTATCCAGCACTTTTTCTATTAAAGAAATGGTATGAATTGGGGGGGCGTATTATTTTGACATCTGATGCACATACAGCAGATGGTATTTTATATGGGTATGAAAAAGCGGTTGGTGTTGCAAAACAAGCAGGTTTTACAACATCTGTGATATTGACAAAAAAAGGATTTATAGAGTGTAGGCTGTAAATTTTGGATAAATCATTAAATAAATAGTTGCATTATTTTGTTTATATAAAATGCCATATTTGATAGATGATATACAAAATTTTATATTAAAAAACGAAATTTTAGGCAGTGAGAGAGAAAAAATCTTGCTGCCTTTTTAAGGTATTTTGATAAAAGGGGATAAGTGTATTGTATGTTAAGTCTATTGAATATGATAATGGAATATTGTAGTACACGATAAGAAAGAAGGGGAATTACGCTATTATAATGGTTGTTTTATAAAAAGAATAACAAATGACATATATTCTCTTTTTTGTATAATAATATATACAGTTTATCTTGACTTTACAAATTTTGGGTGGTATTATAA
>JAHHTV010000116.1 GCA_020024395.1 Anaerotignum sp.
TTCAATGAAGATTGGAGTCAGAAGTGGAAAAGTTTTCAAGTTTTTTTATATTCTTGGAATGTCTTTTATATAACAACATTTGTCTATGCAATATGTGCATAACAGATATCCTTTATTGGAAATATGCAAAAATTTCCTTTTCTTATATAATTTGTTTATACAGCTGTAGGGACGGAAAAAAGTATCTGTTTGAAAGAAAGGAGTATGCAAATGTTAGACCTTTTGATTCAAAATGCAATGATTGTCGATGGTACAGGCGCAACTGCTTATGAGGGCAATATTGGCGTACAGAACGGAAAAATTCAATTAAACAATTTGGATGATACAGCAAAAGAAGTGATTGATGCCAAGGGGTTGTATGTTTGTCCTGGTTTTATTGATGCACATTCTCATGGGGATTTGGCATTGGGTCAGGATTATGCAACACTCTGTAAAATTTCTCAAGGGATTACAACAGAAATTACAGGACAATGTGGTGCTTCCATGTTTCCTGTTACTTTAGAACAAGAAGAAGAATTGAAGGGCGTATTATCTGTGGGTACCTTTTCTTTTCCAGATGAATTTTGTGAATATACATCATTTGAAAAATACGCCTATTATGTAGATCAAACAGATAAGGTTTTGAATCTGAAGATTTTGGTGGGGCATGGTAGTTTGCGTGTAGCAGTTATGGGCTTTCAGAATAGAAAAGCAACAAAAGAAGAATTAGAAAGAATGAAAGCACTGCTCAGAGAAGCAATGGAACATGGTGCAATGGGGATGAGTTCCGGCTTGATCTATTCTCCAAGCTGTTACGCAGACACAGAGGAATTGATTGCTCTTGCAAAAGTTGTGGGAGAGTATGGTGGTATCTATGCAACACATATGCGCAATGAATCCTATGATGTTGTAAAGTCAGTAGAGGAAGCACTTTTGATTGGGAGAGAGGCCAATATTCCTGTATTTATTTCGCACCATAAAGTTTGTGGTATCAAGAACTGGAATCTGAGTAAAAAAACATTACAGCTTGTAGAAGAAGCAAAAGCCAAAGGTCAGAAAGTGACCATTGATCAGTATCCTTATCTTGCTTCTATGACAAATATCAATGTTGTGGTTCCGCCAAAATATTTTGCAAATGGTGTAGAAAAATTGGGAGAAAGCGTAAAAGATTTGGAATTACGCAAACAAATCAAAAAAGAGGTGCTTGATCCCAATACAGATTTTGAAAATCAATACTTAAATTGTGGTGGTTGGGAAAATATTATGGTTGTTTCTGTACCTCATACACCGGAATATGAGGGTATGACATTTGCAGAAATTGCAAAGCTGAGAAACCAAGATGGATTTGATGCATATTTTGATTTACTTTCTGCAAATCATGGCAGAGGTACCTGTATTTATTTTTCTATGGGCGAAGAAGATTTGATGCGTATTTTTATGGCGCCTGATACAGTGGTAGGCACCGATGGCATTTGTAGAGCAAGAGACGAAAAATCACATCCCAGAGCTTGGGGTTCCTTTCCTCATGCGATTTGTTATTTTCATAAAGAGAAAAAATTATTATCCTTAGAAGCAATCATTCATAAAATGACACAGTTAACGGCAGAGAGAGTAATGCTGCAAAACAAAGGCGTCATTGCAGATGGCTTTGATGCAGATTTACTGATTTTTGATTATGAGAAATTAAAGGATCGAGCAGAATATAAAGAATCCAATGTAGTGTCTGATGGCATTGAATACGTTCTGGTAGATGGGAAAGTGGTGTACCACGATAAAAAAATTACAGGCGTATATCCTGGAAAGTTGATTCGTCATACAAACCTGTAACCAAAAGGAGGAATGACTTATGTTTTCAACCCCTATCATTAAGGAAGATCAAACAGTTTTGTTGTGGGCTGCGGTACTTTTGGTAGTAGCAATTGCCATTGTGTTGGAACAGAGATATAAATGGGCTGCTGCAATAGGCTCTGTTGTCATTTGTATTTTTGTAGGTCTGTTTCTTTCCAATATTGGTGTGCTGCCATATTCCAATGCAGTATTTTCTGGCATTGGCAATGTGGTACTACTCTGTTCTATTCCATTGATGCTGTTTAAAGCAGACATTGTCAGAATATTAAAAAATTCAGGAAAGCTATTTATATTGTTTCATATCGCCGCAATTGGTACGATTGTTGGTGTAATCGTAGCATCCTTTGTTTTTGGAGCTTTTGCAAATACAGATTATTTGCTGACCATTATTTCTGCTGCGGCAGTTGGTGGTACGGTAAACTGTGTAGCGATTGGTAGTATTTTTGACATTCCCAATGGTATGCTGGAATCTTATCTTGTTGTTGGCAATTTCTCTGCGGCTGCTATGATTTTGATTTTACGCTTGCTGCATAATAGTAAATGGGTTCGTAAAAATTTACCACATCCACATACAGACAAATTTGAAGCAGCTTTGAATGCGGCTGATTCCAGTACAAAGGGACAAACAAATGCAGCGGCTTTTTGGGGCGGCAAAGAGATTGGGATCAAAGATATTGCCATTGCCCTTGCAGTGACATTCAGTATTGTGGGTGTGAGCAGCTTGATTGCAAACTGGGTGGTTTCTCTCAATCCACCTACCATTATTGCACAGCTCTTTGGTAGTGTATATCTGATTATGACAATTGTAACCGTTGTTTTAGCGACTGTATTTAGTAAATTTATGGGGAATATTCGCGGTGCATTGGAATTGGGGAATATCGGTATGCTTGCATGGTTTGTAACCATTGGGGCATCAGCCAATTTGTTAGATATTATTAAAAATGGTGCGTTGTCTTTGGCTCTGCTGGCGATTGTGATTCCGATGAATATATTGTTTGCTGTTATTGGTGCAAAACTCATTAAGACAACATGGGAAGATGCAGTCAATGCAACCTGTGCAACTGTGGGCGGACCTCCGACCGCAGCAGCAGCTTCGGTTACATTTGGTTGGAGTGAAATGGTAGTCCCTGGTATATTGGTTGGATTGTGGGGATATATCATTGGTACATATTTTGGTATTTTTGCAGGGAACTTCTTAGGCATACCCACGTTGCTGGGCTAATGATATTTAGGAATATTTTTCAAAACAGAGTATATGAAAATACATATACTCTGTTTTTGTACATGGCACATACCCAAAAAATATATGTCATAAATTCTGGTATCGCTTGTATAGAACTGATACAATAAAAGAAAGTGTGTGATTACTGGAGGAGGGTGCATATGAATATTCAAACATTGCGTTATGTTGTGGAAATCGAAGATTATGGTTCTATCAATAAGGCTGCACAGCAGCTGTTTGTTTCACAATCCACATTGAGTCGAGCAATACAGGAAATAGAAGAAGAAACGGGGTTTATCATATTTCAAAGAAGTCATAAAGGCGTGATTGCAACCCATGAGGGTAGGAAGATTATTGATCAAGCCAAAAAGATTTTAATGGAGATTGATACATTTGAAAATCAGTTTTCATTGAACCGTTCTTTGGGAAAAGGAGAAACCTCCTTGCGTTTGGGTGTACAACGTGCAGTACCAGCAATCACAGCTTTTTTGCAGGTATATGAAGAATACGAGAAAGATGCAGAATTTTTGAATATGGTGTTGTATGAAGGCTCAAAAAACCAAATTATCAAATTGGTACATGATCGAATATTGGATATTGGTGTGGTGCATTATTTATCAGAAGATGCTGAGGAATTTACAAATGAATGTGAAAGCATTGGCTTGGAGCATCGGGATATTTACGAAAGTCCGATTTGTATACAGGTAAGAGGAGGACATCCTTTGGCAAAATATGATACCATTACACTGGATAAGCTCAAAGATTATACAAGAATTGCATTTTTAGACGAAGATTTGACACAAATCAATTACTGTTCTGATGTATTACAATTTGACAGAAATCTTTTGAAAAAAAGAATTGTCGTACAAGAAAGAGGAACACAAAGAGAGCTTTTGGCACAAACAGATGGATATTATATTGGAAATTTTTATGATACAAAAAAATTAGAAGATATGGGGGTATATACGCCTGTTGATGTGAAATGTATTCCGTTACATAGTGCAAATGCATCCATTATTGCAACATTGGTATATCGAAAAAATTATAAATTTCATGATTGTGAACAACGCTATATGAAAGCGGTAGAACACTTGCTGAATGATATGAAGACGACATCTTGTATGCTTTAAAGGCTTTTACAAATATTTGAATTATTTTGTATCTATACATAGAAATCTTAGCACCGTTTTTCACAAAACAATTGTATGGTACATTTGGAACAGCTCTAAAAAATAAATGAACAAACCTACAATGTTATGATTGTTATATGATGATATGGATACATAATTGACTGTTAAATATTGTAATTCCAAATCATTGGTTGAAACAATTTTCAAATAAATTGTGAAATATGATTTGAAATGCTTTGTGGTTGCGTTAGTATTTGGCATACAAAAAAGCCTCTCCATCAAAGGATATTTCCAATGATGGGGAGGCTTTTCAAATATTTTTTATGCTTTTTCAGCAATCATACAAAAAATATTCTTATAGGAAGTATGGAATCAAAATTGATAGCCAAACTGTACAAGCCTTTCTCTGCATATTTTTCGTTCATCTTCTGTAAACAGTTCTATATATTCTGGTTTCAAAACATGAGCTTCTATAGACAAATCCAATCTGTTATGCTCCCAAAGTGTAGTAAAACCATCTGTTCCACCAGGTTTAGCAATCAATTGTTTCGCTGCTGCTACACCAGCTTTTTCACTAAGTATTTGTAGAAATCGGCTGGCGTTATAGCCACCTTCTTTTCTTTGCAGTGGTATAAATGCTCAGCATATCCTGTTCAAATTTTTGTTCCAATAAAGTCATATGGCAATCAACTACCTTTCGATATTCTTTTTTGTTCCCTTCTATATCCCGTTGCTTGTGTCATATGTTGTAGTCGCAGATGAACAGCTGCCCAGTCTCATAAAATGCTATAAACATCCTTTATGCAAGAAGTCATTATAACAGAATTAGCAGTATTGGGTGATTCTATGGGTGGTATTTTTCTGGAAATACAGGAAACATACTCTGTAATACTTAGCCTTCCATATGTGGTACTTCCTTTGTTTTAGATAACAATACTACCGTCTCAATATGAACGGTTCTTGGGAACATATCCATCAGCTTCACACGTTTGACAGCATATCCTGCCTGTTGGAAAATTTCCAAATCTCGTGCAAGAG
>JAHHTV010000117.1 GCA_020024395.1 Anaerotignum sp.
CGTGTGCTTCCATCACTTCTGCTGTAATTTCTTCTCCTCTGTGTGCAGGCAGACAATGTAACACCATACAATCTGCATTTGTTTGTTTCATCAATGTTTCATTGACTTGAAATCCTGCAAATGCTTTTTCTCTGATTTTTTGTTCTTCCTCTTGTCCCATAGATGCCCACACATCTGTCAATACAACATCTGCATTTTTTGCCGCTTCCAATGGGTTTTCTGTCAAATGGAATTTGTCACCATATTCTTTTGCAAAAGATAATACTGTTTCATCTGGTTCATACGCTTTGGGGCAAGCCACGCTTACAGACATACCCACTTTCAAACCACCCACAATCAAAGAATTTGCCATATTGTTTCCATCACCAATATAACACAGCTTCAAACCTTCCAATTTTCCTTTTTTCTCACGAACCGTTTGCAAATCTGCCATTACTTGACAAGGGTGGCAAAAATCTGTCAAACCGTTGATAATGGGAATAGAGCCGCATTTTGCCAATGTTTCCACTTCTTCTTGTGCAAATGTTCGTATCATAATACCATCTACATAACGAGATAACACTCTTGCAGTATCTTCTGTCGGTTCACCTCTGCCAATTTGTGCATCTTTTGCACTGATAAACAATGCATGACCACCCAGTTGATACATGCCCACTTCAAAAGACACTCTGGTTCTTGTGGATGATTTTTCAAATATCATACCCAACGTTTTCCCCTTTAATATATGGTGTGTTATGCCTTGTTTGTTTTCTTTTTTAAGTTTATCTGCCAAATCCAACAATTCTAATATTTCTTCTTTGGAACAATCCAATAATTTCAAAAAATGTTTCATTTCAAAAAACCCCTTTCACAATCAAAGCAATTTCAATGTATTTTCCAATATCGACAATGCTTTTTCGCACACTTCTTCGCCAATATTCAGCGGTGGTAACAATCTGATTTTTGTTTTTGCAGAAAGCACCAAAAGTCCATTTTTCATCAAAGTATCTATCACAGGTTGTATATCCATATCCAATGCAATACCCAACATCATACCCAAACCATCTACCGCAACCACATGGGGCATTTGTTCTATTTTTTGTTTTAGATATGCACCTTTTTTGCTCACTTCCTGTAAAAAAGCGTCATCTATGGTATCCAATATCACATTTGCACCTGCACAAACCGCAGGATTGCCACCAAATGTAGAACCATGGTCACCTTTTTGTAAAATATCCTTTGTTTTTTCGCCGAACAGTATCGCACCAATGGGCAAACCGCCACCCAACCCCTTCGCACAAGAAACCAAATCGGGCTGTATGTCATATTGCTGATAACCAAAAAATGTACCTGTTCTGCCGATACCCGTTTGCACTTCATCTACAATCACCAATATATCATTTTTTTTGCAATGTGCCACAACTGCTTGCACATATGCTTTATCCAGTGCAATTACGCCACCTTCGCCCTGTACCACTTCCATCATCACTGCACAAACATCGTCTGTCAATTTGGAAAGTGTATCTTGCAAATCATTTGCTTTTGCAAACACAAAACCGTCTACAAATGGAAAAAAATACTGATGATATGCTGGTTGCCCAGTGGCAGATAATGCTGCCATTGTTCTACCATGAAATGAATTTTCCAAACATACAATTTTTGTTTTTTGATATTTTGTAAAACCATATTTTCTTGCCGCTTTAATCACACCTTCATTTGCTTCTGCACCACTATTGCAAAAGAATACGGTTTGCATGCCACTTTTTTCACACAACTTTTTTGCTACTTGTATGCAAGGCTCTGTATAATACAAATTTGATATATGCTGTAATGTATTTAACTGTGTTGTGACTGCTTGTACCCAGTTTTCTGGACAAAAGCCCAATGCATTGACACCTATGCCGCTTGTAAAATCAATATATGTTTTTCCAGTATCGTCTTGTACTTCTGCACATTTCCCTTTTGTCAGCAATATCGGTGTTCTGCCATAAGATTGTATGATATATTTTTTATCTTGTTCCATTGCTTGCTCTAAATGCATACGCTTTCCTCCTATTCTGTTGGTACAAACATCGTACCAATCCCTTCATCTGAAAACATTTCAATCAATATTGCGTGTGGTATTCTGCCATCAATCATCACCGCTTTTTTTACACCTGCTTCTATGGCTCTTTGACAACTTTTAACTTTTGGTATCATGCCACCACGAATACAACCCCTTTGCACCAATGTTTCCACTTCGTCCATATGTACCACAGAAATCAATGAATTTTCATTTTCCACATCTTCCATCAAGCCACAAATATCTGTCAATGTAATCATATTTTCTGCGTGTAATGCTGCTGCAATTTCTGCCGCTGCTGTATCGGCATTGATGTTGTAAATATTCCCTTTACAATCTGTACCAACGGTTGCAATCACAGGAATATATCCTGCTTTTATGGCATTTGTCACAGGGTCTGTGTCCACTTTTGTAATCTCACCCACAAAACCATAATCTCCTGCCATTTTTTTTGACTGTATCATACAACCGTCCACACCACAAAGCCCAACTGCTTTCCCGCCTAGCTGCCCAATCAAACCAACCAAATCTTTGTTTGTTTTACCAGCCAACACCATTTGTACCACTTCTGCAGTTTCTTTATCTGTATAACGCAGACCGTCTACAAAATGGGAAGGAATTTGCAATCGTTTAAGCATATCTGTAATTTCAGGGCCACCACCATGTATCAACACCACATGAATACCCACCAAAGAAAGCAACACAATATCGCTCATCACTGCTTTTTTCAAATCGGGATGTATCATGGCATTGCCACCATATTTGATAACAACGGTTTTTCCATAATATTTTTGTATATAAGGCAATGCCGCAGTCAATACATTCGCCTTAATATGATTGCAATCTTTCATCATGACACCCCCATTATGTTCTATAATCGCCGTTTATTTTCACATAATCATATGTCAAATCACAACCCCATGCAGTTGCTTCTTCTGTTCCTTGTTTCATATCAATGTCAATGATAACTGTTTGTTTTTCCAATATATTTTTTGCTTGTTGTTCAGAAAAAGGTATCCCTGCCCCATTTTGGCATACCACAATACTGTCTGTTTCAGAACAAAGTGTTACATCAATGGTATCCACAACAAAATCCCCTTTTGTGTAGCCAATGGCACAAAGTATCCGTCCCCAGTTGGCATCTGCCCCAAACATTGCCGCTTTTGTCAAGCTAGATGTAATCACAGATTTTGAAATCTCTTTTGCAATTTGTATACTGGGTGCATTTTGCACATGACATTCAATCAGTTTTGTTGCACCCTCACCGTCGCCTGCAATTTGTTTGGATAATGCAATACAAATTTGTTTCAATGCATTTACAAAAGTATAAAAATCCTCATTTTCGCAATCTATCAATGCATTTTCTGCCAAACCATTTGCCATAATACTGACCATATCATTTGTAGAAGTATCCCCATCTACACTAATCATATTAAAAGAATCATCCACAGCCAATTTCAACGCTTTTTGTAACAATGTTGCACTCATATTGCAATCTGTTGTCAAAAAACCAAGCATTGTTGCCATATTTGGATGTATCATGCCACTGCCCTTTGCCATTGCACCAATGGTGACGGTTTTGCCGCCAATTTGTATCGTACAAACTTCTTGTTTTGGCTGTGTATCTGTTGTCATAATCGCCTCTGCCGCTGCCAAATTCCCTGATTGGCTGATTTCTTTTACCAAAAGCGGTATTCCTTTTTCTATGGGGGCAATATCCAATGTCATACCAATCACGCCTGTAGATGCCACAATGATATCTTTTGCATCAATCCCCAATGCTTTTGCTGTCATATCACACATCATTTTTGCTTTTTCCACACCATCTGCATTGCAAGTGTTTGCATTACCACTATTGCAAATCATCGCTTGTGCTTTACCATCGGCAATATTTTGTTTTGTTACAGTAATGGGCGCACCATACACCTTATTTTGTGTATACACCGCTGCCGCTTGACAAACCGTTTCACTATATATCATTGCCAAATCTTTTTTTGACTGTTTATTGCGAATACCACAATGAATACCTGCTGCCAAAAATCCTTTTGGTGCTGTCACACCACGATTGTTTTGTGTCATACAAATCCACCCTTTCTATATCAAACCTGTTGTTTCATCCAAACCCAATACAATGTTCATATTTTGCACCGCCGCACCTGATGCACCTTTTCCCAAATTGTCAAATACTGCTGTCAATGTCATTCTATCATCATTTCCTGCCAAATACAGATGCAAATTATTTTGATTTGCCAATGCATTTGCAGGCAAAAAACCTTCTTTGATTTCAGAAACGGTTATCAATGGTTGTGCTTGATAATGCGTTTGTAATATTTCTAAAATTTCTGCTTTTTTATATTTTCTTGAAAATAACGAGCCATGTAATGCAATCGAAGTTGCCATACCACAAGGATAATCCCCCACAATGGGTACAAATATAGGTGGATTTGCAATACCAGTTATTTTTTGCATTTCTGGCAAATGTTTATGCATTTGTGTCAATGCATATTGTCTTGGGCTATCATAAGCATTGTCCCGTTGTTTGTTCTCATATTCTGCAATCATGGTTTTTCCGCCACCACTATACCCTGTCAAACTAAATACCGTAAAAGGATAGTCTGCAGATAACACACCTGCTTTTACCAAAGGATATACCCCTGCAATAAAGCCAGTTGCATGACACCCTGGATTTGCAATGCGTTTTGATGTAGCAATCGCCTGTTTTTGTGATGCAGACAATTCTGGAAAGCCATATGTCCAACCTGTTGCTGTTCTATGTGCTGTGCTGGCATCAATGATACAAGTATTCGGATTTTCCACCCATTGTACTGCTTTTTTTGCCGCTTCATCTGGCAAACACAGAAAAACAACATCTGCTGTATTTAACAACCGTTTTCTTTCGGTTTCATCTTTTCTTTTTTGTTCTTCTATATGTAACAGTTCAATTTCTGTATGTTTTTGCAATCTTTGTTGTAATTGCAGTCCTGTTGTACCAGCCTGCCCATCAATATATACACGATATTTCATGACATCGCCTCCGCCCTTTTTGTATTATTATAAATGCTATTCACAAAAAGTCAATAAAAATACAAATATTTATGC
>JAHHTV010000118.1 GCA_020024395.1 Anaerotignum sp.
ATTGATGTATAGTATCTCATTGCTTTTGACCAAGCCCAGTTTTTCTCGTGCAATTTGTTCGATATAGGCATCACTATTATAGTATTCTTTTTTTGCTTCAAAATCAGTTGCTTTTTTTGTTTCTTCTGCAATTTGCTGATTGATTTGTGCAAGTTCTTCTTGCAACTGTTCATATCTTTGATACTGCCAAACAACATCGCCCACAACTACTATGGCAAACACAATCAAAAATATCCGCACCCATATTCTATTTGATTTCTTTTGTTTTTTTGCCATAATCAGCAGTCCTTTCTTTTTATGGTTTATCTTTTCCGTAAAAAACGAATGTCCCGTTGCAGTCGCCCTTTTTTTATTTTCACATATACTTTACATAATTGCAAGCCCTTTTTCCCTTTTTGCCCGCAATATCCCTTCAAATTCGCCACAGGACGGCGCAATGGTAACCACAACAAACGAAATGGTGTCAAAATAATGGTTAACAATAATAAAAATAATTTTTTAATGGTTTTCAAAACGCCCTCCCCCACTGCCATCACAAAAGGGCTAATCATCAAAAAATAAATTCCCATACCACCAAATATCCCCAGCAATATAAAAAATCGCATTTCTCCATTATTTTTGTACAATAACACTCGAAACACTGCAAAAACAACCGCAATCCAATACACCCCATCTTCTGCTTGTATCAGAAAACGGCTGTGGGGCAACATTTGCCGAAACAGCCGCAAACCGTCATACAACAAACCCATACCGCCGCCCATCACCACACAAAGCAAAAACAAACCTGTTTGCCCTTGTAATGTCACATACATATCCGTTCCCCCTTTTAGCGGAACAAACGCCCAAATAAAGACTGTTTTCCCTGCTCTGTGCCATCTGTATATGTGACAGCATCAATCTGCCCTTCCACAGCAATTTCACCTTCTTCCAAATTCAATCGCCCCACATGTAGCCCCACGCCTTTTAATAACAGCATACCACAAACGGTATCCACAGCAACGCCTTCTTCATCAAAAGATAATACATCTGTCACACCGCTGATTTGTATGGCATTTCTGTCTGTAATATGTAATTGATGTCCTTTTGCGTTTTTTCTTTCCTCTGCCAATGAAAAAACCTCCCATGATACTTTCGTTATCAGTATATGAGAGGTTTTGCCTGATTATGTTTTTCTATATCATTCCACAACACGATACATATTCGCCGCATCTTCTTTTTTTGTGGAGTCCTGCAAAGCAAGCACTTCGACTTTTGTAACATTGCTGCCAAATTGTATTTCTATCACATCACCACATTTGACATCTGCACCCGCTTTGACCACTTTCCCATTGATACACACTCTGCCTGCATCACATGCTTCATTTGCCACTGTTCTTCTTTTGATTATACGGGATACCTTCAAAAATTTATCCACACGCATAGCACAAAACCTCCTTTTTTACAAAAAAACGCTTTCCCCAAAACGGAGAAAGCGTTTCAAGCAAATCAAATTATTTGTTGATTGCATCTTTCAAAGCTTTGCCTGCCTTAAATCTGGGTGCTTTGGAAGCAGGAATAGGCATAGCTTCACCTGTTTGAGGGTTTCTGCCTTCACGAGCTGCTCTTTGTGCAACATCGAATGTACCAAAACCAACCAGCTGTACTTTGCCATCGTTGATCAGTTCTTCTGTTACCACTTCTTCAAATGCTTTTAATGCTTTTTCTGCATCTTTTTTGCTCATTTCTGCCTTTTCCGCAATCGCTGCAACTAATTCAGATTTGTTCATTCTTTTGTTCCTCCTCAATGTATCTATTCAATGTTCATTAGACAAAGCACTTTTTGCCTTGTCCCAGAGTAAATCCAATGCTTCCGGCGTCATATCCAAAAGTTGTTTTTCTGCCGAAATCACTGCATTCTCAACATACTCAAATCTATTTATAAACTTTTTAGTGGATTTTGTCAAGGCAAACTCAGGATTTATTTTCAAAAACCTTGCTATATTCACGGTTGCGAACAAAATATCACCAAATTCTTCCTCTATATTGCCATTTTCTTTTTTGATTTCTTGTTGTAGCTCCAAAATTTCCTCTTGTACTTTTTCCAATGCACTATACACATCACAAAAATCAAACCCAACATCTGCAGCTTTTTTCTGCACTTTTTGTGCTTGTAGTAAAGCAGGCATTGCCGCAGGTATTTGTTTCATAGCTTGTGTTTGTGTGGTAATTTGTTTTTCCTGTTTTTTTAATGTTTCCCATTTTTGCAAAACTTCATCCGGTGTTTTTGCATCTGCTGTGCCAAACACATGCGGATGACGATATACCATTTTCTCACAAATACCTTGTATGACATCATCAAGTGTAAAATTGCCGTTTTCATTTGCGATAGCAGAATGAAACACCACTTGCATCAGCACATCGCCCAATTCTTCTTTCAAATTTTCCATATCTTTTTTATCGATTGCATCTACGGCTTCATATGCTTCTTCCAACATATCTTTCCGCAAACTTTCATGTGTCTGCACTTTGTCCCAAGGACAACCGTTTTCTCCACGCAATACATCAATGATTTGTTTCAAATCTGAAAATGTATATTTTTTTTCCATGTCTGCATCTCCTTTTGGGACATTTTTTGTCCCGCCTTTTATTCAAAAATGATAAACTTTATCCCATTGTCTTTTCAGAAAAACAGCGTTTTTTCCATATCACACTGTTAAAATTTGTGATATGATTATTCTAGCAAAAAATTAAAATAAAAAAAAGTCCTTTTCACAGGACACAGAAAGGAAGACGCATCATGTTTCGCATTGTGAATAAAAAAGAGCTAAACAGCATGGTTACATTGCTGGAAATTGAAGCCCCGTTTGTTGCAAAAAAAGCACAGGCTGGGCAATTTATCATATTCCGTGTTGATGAATATAGCGAGCGTGTACCGCTGACCATTGCCGATTATGACAGAGAAAAAGGAACCGTTACCATCATATTCCAAAAAGTGGGATTATCCACAAAACTACTTGCCGCAAAAGAAGTCGGCGACACCATTCGAGATTTTGTAGGGCCTTTGGGCATTGCCACGGAATACGATGGCATCAAAAAAGTAGCTGTTGTAGGTGGTGGTGTTGGCTGTGCCATTGCATACCCACAAGCAAAAGCACTACATGCATTGGGTGCAGAAGTAGATGTCATTGCAGGGTTCCGTAACAAAGACATCGTGATATTAGAAGATGAAATGAAAGCTGTTTCCACAAATTATCATTTGATGACAGATGACGGTTCTCAAGGCGAAAAAGGCTTTGTCACAGACAAATTAAAATCTTTGATTGAAGCAGGCAGACAATACGACGCTGTTATTGCCATTGGGCCTATTCCCATGATGAAATTTGTCAGCTTAACTACAAAACCTTATGGCATCAAAACCATTGTCAGCCTAAACCCCATTATGATTGATGGCACTGGTATGTGTGGTTGCTGTCGTGTGACCGTTGATGGCAAAATCCGTTTTGCCTGTGTCGATGGGCCAGACTTTGATGGGCATTTGGTAGACTTTGACGAATTGATGAGCCGCAATGGCATTTACAAAGAACGTGAAGCAGAATTGACAGAAACCCACATTTGTCGTATGGAAACAATGGCAAAAGAACTCATAAAATAAGGAGGCAAACCATGGCAAACATGAGCTTGGAAAAAATCAAAATGCCTGAACAGGCACCTGATATACGAAACAAAAACTTTGAAGAAGTGGCAATGGGCTACACACCGGAAATGGCTATGGAAGAAGCCACACGTTGTTTGAACTGCAAACACAAACCTTGTGTCAATGGTTGCCCTGTGAATGTACGTATCCCTGAATTTATCGAACAAGTTGCAAAAGGCGATTTTATGGCAGCATATAAAATCATTACTTCTACAAATGCATTGCCTGCGGTATGTGGACGTGTCTGTCCACAAGAAAGTCAGTGTGAGGAACAGTGTGTCAGAGGTATCAAAGGCGAATCTGTTGGCATTGGTAGACTGGAACGCTTTGTTGCAGACTGGTATATGGCAAACTGTGACGAAACACCAGAAAAACCCACACCAAACGGCAAAAAAGTTGCTGTCATCGGTTCTGGCCCCTCATCACTTGCTTGTGCTGGGGATTTGGCAAAATTGGGCTATGCTGTAACCATGTTTGAAGCATTCCATACAGCTGGTGGTGTGTTGGTATATGGTATCCCAGAATTCCGTTTGCCAAAAGCCATCGTACAAAAAGAAATTGATAAACTTTCTGCATTGGGTGTAGAAATCATGACTAATATGGTCATTGGCAAAGTGCTTTCTGTGGATGAAATCATAGAAGATATGGGCTTTGATGCAGTATTTATTGGCACAGGTGCAGGATTGCCTTCTTTCATGGGTATTCCAGGTGAAGCATTGGTAGGCGTATATTCTGCAAATGAATACTTAACTCGTATCAATTTGATGAAATCTTATTTACCAGAATATGATACCCCTATTCGTAAAAGCAAATCTGTTGCTATTGTTGGCGGCGGTAATGTTGCAATGGATGCTGCAAGATGTGCCAAAAGAATGGGTGCAGAACATGTTTACATTGTGTATCGTCGTTCTGAAAAAGAAATGCCTGCTCGTTTGGAAGAAATTCATCATGCAAAAGAAGAAGGGATTGAATTCCATTTGCTCACAAATCCTATCAAAATCATTGGTGATGACAAAGGACAGGTATGCGGCATTGAATGTTTGAAAATGGAATTGGGCGAACCCGATGCCAGTGGCAGAAGAAGCCCTGTTCCTATGGAAGGCTCTAATTATGTCATTGATGTAGATACTGTGGTTATGTCCATTGGTACCTCTCCAAATCCACTCATTCGCAGCACTACAAAAGGATTGGAAACAAACCGCAAAGGCTGTTTGGTTGTCAATGAAGAAACAAACCAAACCACAAGAGAAGGTGTTTACGCTGGTGGTGATGCGGTAACAGGTGCTGCAACTGTTATACTTGCAATGGGTGCAGGTAAAAAAGCCGCAGAAGGTATTCACGAATATTTGAAATAAATATAGCTTATCAAAAAGAGTGCTTTGCACTCTTTTTTTGCTGTAAAATGCTGTATTTTATATATATG
>JAHHTV010000119.1 GCA_020024395.1 Anaerotignum sp.
GCATAAAAAAGCAGTTCTTTTTGTTTATTCAAATAATTGAGAAATAGAAACCCCTTCATGTATAAATTTGATTGCATTTGCAAACATTTCATCTACAGAAACGGTTGTAATTTTACTAATTTGTTTTTCTTCTGGTAATGCAATGGTATTCAATACCAACAATTCTTTGATTGCAGAATCTTCGATACGTTTGATTGCAGGGCCGCTCAATACCGCATGGGTACAGCAAGCGTCCACTTCGATTGCACCTCTTTCTTTGAGTGCATTTGCAGCATTTGTAATTGTACCAGCAGTATCAATCATATCATCAACCAAAATCACTTTTTTGTCTTTTACATCACCAATGATGTTCATGATTTCACTCACATTTGCTTTTGGTCTGCGTTTGTCAATGATTGCCAAAGGAATGTTCAATCTTTCTGCAAAAGCTCTTGTTCTGCCTACACTGCCCAAATCAGGAGAAACAGCAACAAAGTTTTGCAAGTCATCACCATATTTTTGTTCATAGAAATTTGTCAACAGAGGGCTACCAACCAAGTTATCCACAGGAATATCAAAAAATCCTTGAATTTGTGCACAATGCAAATCCATTGTCAACACACGGCTTGCACCTGCACTGGTCAATATATTTGCAACCAATTTTGCACTAATGGGGTCTCTTGCTCTTGCCTTTCTATCCTGTCTTGCATAACCATAGTATGGTATCACAGCAGTAATTCTGCCAGCTGATGCACGTTTCATGGCATCAATCATAATCAACAATTCCATCAAGTTATCATTCACAGGATAAGATGTGGACTGAATGATAAAAACGTCTGCACCACGAATGGTTTCGTTGATTTTTACGGAAATTTCACCGTCACTAAATTTTTGTACTTCTGCATCACCCAACTGCAAACCTAATTTGTTTGCAATGGATTCTGCCAATGCACGATTGGAATTACAGGCAAAAACCTTGATATTTTTACCGATTGAATAAATCATGTTGTATCCCCCTACATTTTCTCTTGATTATATTTAATTTGTTAGTATACACTACACTTCTATGTTACACCGAAGTTGCCAATATTTCAACACAAATCGACAGATTTTAGGATTTCTTTGGATTTCTTTTGGATTTCCAACCTGTAATCACTGTTTGTCTTGCTCTTGCCACTGCCAAAACATCTTCTGGCACATCTTTTGTAATGGTAGAACCTGCGGCAATATATGCATTTTTTGCCACAGAAACAGGCGCAACCAAATTCACATTACACCCAACAAACACACCATCACCTATCACTGTTCTGTGTTTTTTCTCACCATCATAGTTTACCATAATGCTGCCACAGCCAAAATTGATTTTTTCACCTGCATCCGTATCACCCACATAAGACAAATGTGGAATTTTTGTGCCATCGCCAATATTGGAATTTTTCACTTCCACAAAATCGCCTACTTTGACATGATTGCCAACATGACAATTTGGACGAATATAAGCAAAAGGGCCTACTGTGGCATCATTGCCAATGGATGATTCCAATGCAGTAGAAGTTTGGAATTTCACACCATTACCTAACACCATATCTGTCAATCTAGAATTGGGGCCGATTTCACAATCTGCTCCAATCACCGTATTACCTTCTATCACACAACCAGGTAATATGATTGTATCTTGTCCGATTTTGACATCACAACCAATATATGTGTTTGCAGGGTCTACCATTGTCACACCATTTTCCATATGATATTGATTGATACGTGCTTGCATAATTTTGGTTGCCTCAGCCAGTTGTACACGAGAATTCACACCAAAGAATTCTTTTTCATCATCCGCAATATATGCACCAACATTTTTGCCATCTGCAAGCAGTATTTCCAAACAATCTGGTAAATAGTATTCTCCTTGTGCATTGTCATTATTCAATTTGCCCAAAGCCTGTTTCAAATGTGCACCATAAAATACATAAATACCTGTATTGATTTCTTTGACTGCTTTTTCTGCATCATTTGCATCTTTTTGCTCTACGCTTTTGACAAAATTCCCTGTTGCATTGCGGATAATTCTGCCATAGCCTGTTGGATTATCCACAATCGCAGAAACCACTGTCACACTATTTTTTTCTGCTTTGTGATATGCAATCACTTCTTTGAGTGTGTCTGCTGTCACAAGTGGTGTATCTCCATATAATATCAAAATATCTTTATTATCTTCTATAAAATTTCCTGCCATTTTCACAGCATGACCTGTGCCTTTGCGTTCTGTCTGCCAAGCAAAGCAAACACCTTCTTGTGTCATTGCCTGCTCCACCTGTTCTCCTTGATGCCCAATAATCACACAAGTTTGTTCTGCACCACACGCCTTTGCGGTATCTATCACATAACCAACCATTGGTTTTTGCAATATTTCATGCAATACTTTTGATTTTTTCGATTTCATACGGGTGCCTTCTCCTGCCGCCAGTACAATCGCTTTGAGTTGTTCCATATACTGCTCCTTTCCATAATATCCAAAACACTTACTTTTCGCACTGTTTTTATTTTCTCATTTTTGAACAAAAATTGCAATATGCCGTTTTCACAAAATCTTGTATACAAAATCCAGATACTTCAGACATAAAAATAACGGCAATGCATTTATATACACATTGCCGTTTTCATATCATTATAATTTTGTACCTTTTTTCAAAATAATTGGTTCTTTTTCTGATTTTCCAATCACTTGCTGTCCGTCAGAAATTTCCACATCTTTATCCAATATGGCATTTTCCACCAAACAATTTTGTCCAATACGCACGCCTTCCATCAAAATACTGTTTCTCACCACAGAATTTTCTGCAATATAAACTTTTCGGAACACCACACAATGCTCTACCGTACCATTAAATATCGTACCACTACCCACAATGCTATCTCGTACATCTGCCCCAGCATTGTATTTTGCAGGTGGTTCATCTTTTGGCTTTGTATCAATATATGGATACTGGTTGACAAACACGTCACGCACATCTTTTTTCAAAAAATCCATATTGATTTGGAAATAGTCTGCAATACCTGTTGAAATCGTATTCCAATAACCATCAAATGCATAGCCGTATATTTTCAATTTTTGGCTATATGGAATAATAATATCTTTCACAAGACCATATCCACCTTGTGGCACAATTTCTTGCAACAAAGAAATCAACAATGTTCTGGCAATCACATAAACACCCAAAGACGCACAACTGGATTGTGCTTGTTCTGGTTTTTCTTCAAAACCCAATAAACGGTTTTCTGTATCCATTTGCAAAATACCAAAATGTCTTAAATCTTTGTTTTCCATATTTTGATACACAACGGTAATATCTGCTCCTTTTTCCACATGATAACGCACAACATCATGATAATCCATTTTATACACCGAATCTCCAGATGTAATCACAACATAATCTGCATTACTACGCAACAGATATGGCATATTCTGATAAATAGAGTCTGCTGTGCCACGGAACCAATCACTGCCCTTGCTGCTGGTATATGGTGTAAATACAAACAAACCACCTTGTTTTCTACCAAAATCCCACCATTTGGAAGAAATCAAATGGTCACGCAAAGAACGGGAGTTATATTGTGTCAACACAGCCACTTTGCCAATCCCGCTATTTGACATATTGCTGAGTGTAAAATCAATGGCACGATAGCAGCTACCTATGGGCAAAGCTGCAGATGCTCTTTGTTCTGTCAGCACACCCAAACGCCCATCATTGTTACCACCTGCCAATATAATACCGATTGCTTTCATCAATATCCCCCCTCCCGAATGACTACTTTTCCACTTTCCAACCAGCCGTTCGGATAATCTTCTTTCACTGTATTGCCATATACCACACAATTTTTCCCAATCACAATATCAGATGGCACTTTTGTTCTACCGCCCACAACACTGATACCTGTGTTGTAAACATTTGGTTTGACTTCATTTGGTACATTTTCGCCAACACCCATTTGCACATTATCGCCAATTTCCGCTTTTTCATCAATGATACATCTATCAATCACTGTATTTTCACCAATCACACTGCCCCCCATAATAATGGAATCTCGTATCACAGCCCCTTCTTTCACCACAACATTCGGCCCCAAAACAGAATGATACACTTCTCCATAAATTTCACTGCCATCTGTAATCAAAGATTCCTTAACTTTTGCAGTTGGTGCAATATATTGTGGTGGTTGATGGTCACTATTGGTATAAATCTTCCAAAAATTCTCATATAAATTAAATTCTGGCAATGCCTTAATCAATTCCATATTCGACTCCCAATAAGACTCTATGGTACCAACATCTTTCCAATATCCCGCAAAACGATATGCATATAACATTTGCCCTTCTTCCAACATTTTTGGAATGATATGTTGTCCAAAATCGCTGTCAGGGTGAATATTATTATCTTCAATCAAAGCCTCTCGCAATCTGCTCCATGTAAAAATGTAAATCCCCATAGAAGCAAGATTGCTCTTTGGATTTTTGGGTTTTTCTTCAAATTCATAAATTTTGTCGCCTTCTTCGGTATTCATAATACCAAAACGACTTGCTTCTTCCATCGGCACTTCCAAAACAGCAATCGTTGCCGCTGCGCCTTTTTGTTTGTGGAAACGCAACATTTTAGAATAGTCCATTTTATAAATATGGTCACCAGATAATATCAACACATATTCTGGGTTGTTACTATCAATAAAATCAATATTTTGATATATGGCGTTTGCTGTTCCCATAAACCATTCACCAGAATCTCCGCCTTTTACATGTGGTGCTAATATCGTCACACCACCATTTTTTTTATCCAAATCCCAAGGAATACCAATGCCGATATGTTGATTGAGCCGCAATGGCTGATATTGCGTCAATACCCCCACAGTATCCACACCAGAATTGATACAGTTACTTAACGGAAAATCAATAATACGATATCTTCCTCCATATGTAACAGCAGGTTTTGCCACTTTACGTGTCAATACACCCAATCGACTGCCTTGCCCTCCTGCCAAAAGCATTGCAATCATTTCTTTTTTACGCATATTACCAACCCCTTGCTTATCATTTCATCATTGTATTTGTATTCATACAAAG
>JAHHTV010000012.1 GCA_020024395.1 Anaerotignum sp.
GATATGTTGGCACAAAATATGCCAAACAACACAAAATTTGTAAATATTCATGATTTTGAAACAGCATGATATTTCTATGTAATTTCTAGTTTTTTTTATTGTCATACAAAAGCAGATTGCATATAATGATACTAATTGCCAATCAGACGGCAATAGAAAGAAGGGATTTACATGAAAAAAATAACCATAGCGATTTTATTTGGTGGGCAATCATCAGAACATGATGTTTCTTTGATGTCTGCTGCCAATATGATATCTGCATTTGACCCAGAAAAATATGAAATTATACCCGTTGGCATTACCAAAAATGGAAATTGGAAAATTTGTCATGGCAGTGTAGATACCATAAAAAATCACACATGGGAAACATACAGCACAGAAGCCATACTCAGCCCAGATGCTTCCAAAAAATGTCTCTTGAAATTGGTAGGGGGTAAATATAAAGAAATTCCGATTGATGTTGTAGTACCTGCATTACATGGTGCATGGGGAGAAGATGGCACAATACAAGGATTGCTGGAACTTGCCCAAATCCCTTATGTAGGTTGTGGTGTATTGGCATCGGCAGTATCTATGGATAAAGTTTATACAAAACTGATTGCCAAATCTGCAAAAATTCCTATGGCAAATTATATCTGGTGCGATGGCAGAACATTGGAAACACAAAAAGAAAAAATCATACATCGTGTTGAAAAAAAATTAGGCTATCCTTGCTTTATCAAACCCTCTAACGCAGGGTCATCTGTTGGGATTTCAAAAGCAAAAAACAAACAGGAATTAGAGCAGGCATTATTCCTTGCAGCAAAACACGACAGAAAAGTCATCATAGAAGAAGCCATTTCTGGCAGAGAATTAGAATGTGCTGTACTTGGCAATCAAGATATTCGTGTCAGTGGCGTTGGAGAAATATTGGCAGCCGCAGAATTTTATGATTATGATGCAAAATATCACAATGCTGCATCAAAAACGGTCATTCCAGCCGATATACCAGAAGAAACTGCACAAAAAATCAGAAAAATTGCAGAAAAAATATATCTTGCAGTTGACGCAAGCGGCTTGGCTCGTGTAGACTTTTTTGTGGAGCATGAAACAGGTCGTGTGTTATTCAATGAATTAAATACCATGCCCGGTTTCACATCTATCAGCATGTATCCCATGCTTTGGGAAACAAAAGGAATTTCAAAATCGGATTTGATGGACTGCTTGGTTGCACTGGCTTTAGAACGTGACAACGGCATCCGTGGATAGGGAGAAATGACAAATGACAGATAATCGACCAATTGGTGTATTTGACTCAGGTGTTGGTGGTTTGACTGTGGTCAAACAACTGATGAAAGTATTGCCACATGAAAATATCGTATATTTCGGAGATACTGCAAGAGTTCCTTATGGCTCTAAATCAAAAGAAACTGTGACAAAATATTCTTTGCAAGATGTGCGTTTTTTACAATCCAAAAATGTAAAAGCCATCATTGTTGCTTGCAATACTGCAAGCTCCAACAGCTTAACAGAAATGCGAAGTGCTTTTGATATTCCCATATTTGGTGTTGTGGAACCTGGTGTCAAAGCAGCATTAAAAGCCACAAAAAACAAAAGAATTGGTATCATTGGCACAGCAGCAACGGTGCGTTCTAAAGCATATGAAACCATGATATGCGATGCCGACAAACAAATTCAGGTATTTGCAAAATCTTGCCCATTATTTGTACCTTTGGCAGAAGAAGGCTGGACAGATAATGAAGTGGCAAAATTGACAGCAAAGCAATATTTGGCAGAGCTGATGGAAAAAGATATTGATGCTTTGGTGCTTGGTTGTACCCATTACCCACTTTTGAAACGGTGTATTGGTACAACTGTAGGCGAAAACATCAAATTGGTAGACCCTGCCAAAGTCACTGCAAAAATGATGGATTTGTTTTTGACAGAGCATGGTATGAAAAATACAACACCCGAAGAAGGACAACGACAATTTTATCTGAGCGATACCACAACCACTTTTGGATTTATTTGTCAAAAAGCATTAAAACATCATTACGAAGCAGAAATCATTGATATTGAAACTTATTAAAATATGATTTTTTGATATGGTTGGTGTATCTCCACACCAACCATTTTTTTGATATATTCAAATTTGTATGATTATCATGCATTTTTGCCTTTTTTATCGTTTGTTTCATACAAAACACTGTATTTTATGATGTGAATTCTCCCCATTTTTTCTATAATCATCAAAAAATATCTGAAAAAATCGACAAACAAAAGCCAAAACTACACACAAAAACGGTGTTTTTGCCTCCTTGTTTGCCATTATCATCATATTGTATAATAAAAGCAGCATAAACCACCTTGATGGAGAAAGGAAACTGCATTTATGTTGATAAAAGTACACGAAACACCTTGTATTTATCGTTTAGATGTCCCACTTCCAGAAAATCCGCTCAAAAATTTGAATTGCTATGTCATACAAGACAATGGAGACACATTGATTTTGGATACTGGTTTTAATCGCAAAGAATGTCTGGACGCTTTACAAGACGGTCTGACAGAGCTGCACACAGATTGGAACAAAACTTCTTTGTTTTTGACCCATTTGCACGCAGACCATACTGGTCTTGTACCTGCTTTGATGAAAGGCAAACCCGGACAAATTTATATGAGCGAAATTGACCATAATTATTTAGAAAGTATTATGGTTGGGGAAGTTTGGAAAACATCTGATGCACAATTTATACGAGAAGGATTTACAGAAGAACAAATATTGACACTGCATAAAGGCAACCCCGCCAGAGGATTTGAACCCGACGAATTTTTTCCTGTCACACAATTACAAGATGGTGACACCATTACCGTAGGCAAATACACATTTCAATGTATACTTGTCCCTGGACATACGCCTGGGCAAATGGTATTATACTTACCAGAACAAAAACTTATGTTTACCGCTGACCATATTTTATTTGACATTACCCCCAATATTACAAGCTGGGTAGGTACTGCCGATTCACTGGGCGATTATTTACAATCCTTGGTCAAAATCCGTCAATACGACATTGCGGTTGCACTGCCTGCACATCGCAAAAATGACCAAAATGTCTATGAAAGAATGGACGAAATTATAGAACATCATCTCAAACGGCTCAAAGAAACCATTGACGCACTTTGTCAATACCCAAACAGCAATGCAACCGAAATTGCTGCTTGTTTGAAATGGTCTATGCGTGGCAAAACGTGGCAGGAATTTCCTTTGTCACAACGCTGGTTTGCTGTGGGAGAAACCATTGCACATTTAGACTATTTGGTTTGTAGAGGGCTTGCAGAAAAAAAAGAACAAGGCGAAAAAAACGCATATTGTTTGACCATGCATGCAGATTTGTGTAAATCTAGATTGGACTGCACTTGGAATACCTATCGAGCGAAATAATATGAATTTTGAAAAAAGGTGTAGTAAAAAAGATGCTACATCTTTCTTTTTTTATGTTAAAATAGAAAAAAATACCATACTGACAAAGAAAGGAACGCATATATGGATATTTTGAAGAAATTGCAAAAAGAATTTCAAATCGACGCAGAACAAGTCAAAAATACCGTAAATCTGTTGGACGAAGGCAACACCGTCCCTTTTATTGCCCGTTATCGTAAAGAAATGACAGGTTCTTTAGATGACCAAATTATTCGACAACTTGCAGATAGACTTTCTACATTGCGTAATTTGGAAGAAAAAAGAGATATGGTACGAAAAGCCATCACCGAACAAGGTGCTATGACAAAATCTATTTCTACAAAATTGAGCAGAGCAGAAACACAAACAGAAATTGATGATATTTACCGTCCATTTCGACCAAAACGCCGCACAAGAGCTTCCATTGCAAAAGAAAAAGGATTGGAGCCTTTGGCAGAATATATTATGGGACAAGCATTTTTTGTACCTTTGGAAGAATATGCCACACCATTTGTGGATACAGAAAAAGGCGTATCTAGTATACAAGATGCCATTGCAGGTGCAAAAGATATATTGGCAGAACAAATTTCAGATGATAGCGATTTACGCAAATTGCTTCGTGATGAGACCACAAAATTTGGCAATCTGACAGCAAAACGCACACAGGAACAACCTGAAAACACCGTATATCAAACATATTATGATTATACAGAAGCACTGCCAAAAACCGCAGGGCATCGCATATTGGCTGTCAATCGTGGGGAAAAAGAGAATATCCTTTCTGTAAAAATTGAAATCGACGAGCAAAAATTACTTTCTCTTTTAGAACGTCATATCATCAAAAATAACAGTCCCGCAAAATCATTGTTACAAGAAATCATTGCTGACAGCTACAAACGTTTGATTGCACCATCTTTGGAAAGAGAAATCCGAAGCGAATTGACAGAACGTGCAGAAGAAACTGCCATGGAAGTATTTCGTGAAAATCTCAAACAATTATTGTTGCAACCACCCATAAAAGGGAAAACGGTATTGGCATTAGACCCAGCTTATCGTACAGGCTGCAAAATCGCTGTCATTGACGAAACAGGCAAACCTTTGGAAACAACCGTTGTTTATCCAACTCCCCCACAAAACAAAAAAGAAAATGCCGAACGCAAATTAACTGCATTGATTGAAACATATGATGTAGATTTGATTTCTATTGGCAATGGTACAGCATGTCGAGAAGCAGAACAATTTGTGGCAGATATGCTCAAAAAACTGAATAAAAAAATATATTATATCATCACAAATGAAGCAGGTGCTTCTATTTATTCTGCTTCCAAATTGGGTGCAGAGGAATTCCCAGAATATGATGTGGCACTGCGTTCTGCGGTTTCCATTGGTCGTCGTATACAAGACCCTTTGGCAGAATTGGTAAAAATAGACCCAAAATCCATTGGTGTTGGGCAATATCAACACGATATGAACCAAAAACGTTTGGGTGAAACATTAAATGGTGTTGTGGAAGATTGTGTGAACAGTGTTGGTGTGGATTTGAACACAGCAAGCCCCGCTTTGCTTTCTTATGTGGCAGGCATCAACAGCACCGTTGCAAAAAATATATTGACTTATCGTGAAGAAAACGGCAAATTCACAAACCGCAAAGAATTGAAAAAAGTCCCCAAACTTGGCCCAAAAGCATTTGAACAATGTGCTGGTTTTTTACGCATTGCTGATAGTGATATGCCTTTGGACAAAACAGGCGTACATCCAGAAAGCTACAAAGCCGCTGAGGCGTTGTTACAATTATGTGGTTACACATTAGAAGACATTTCTTCTGGACAAGCCAAAAATCTATCAAACAAAATTACATTAAACAATGAAACCGCAGAAAAATTAGGTATCGGTTTGCCTACATTGCAAGATATTGTCAATGAACTAGAAAAACCAGGTCGTGACCCCCGTGAAGATGCACCTGCTCCTGTATTACGCAGTGATGTATTGACTATCGAAGATTTACAGCCAAATATGATACTCAAAGGCACTGTTAGAAATGTCATTGATTTTGGTGTATTTGTAGATATTGGCGTACACCAAGACGGTTTGGTACATATTTCTCAAATTTGCGATGGGTATATCAAACACCCCTTAGATGCCGTCAAACTTGGAGATATTGTCACAGTCAAAGTGATGGATGTAGATTTAGAAAGACATCGTATTTCTTTGACAATGCGTGGCATATAAAAAATTTATTTTGTTTTTTACGAATACCACATAATAAAATAGAACCATTTTGTTATGTGGTATTTATTTGCTTTTTACACAGAAAATATATTCGTTTTTTGTGTAAAAATGTACTTGACAGTCACACAATGCTTGCTATAATAAAAGCGTAACAGAATTATGAAAATTCTTCAGGGCAGGGTGTAATTCCCGATCGGCGGTAAAGTCCGCGAGCGTGCAAACGCAGGATTTGGTGACTGATTTATCAGAATTCCAAAACCGACAGTGATAGTCTGGATGAAAGAAGAATAAAAGCTGTGCATTTTGGTTTTATCCAGTGTGCAAGCGTTTATTTTGCTTGTTTTGCCTGAAGATTTTTCAGGCATTTTCTTTTTGCAAAGAAAATGACCCACCTGAAAAACTTTACAAAACGGAGGATTGAAATTATGGAAAATGTTGTAAGAACAAAAACAGCTAGTAAAAAAACAGATATACGCAAACTCGTTTCTATGGGTATGTTGGCAGCAATCTCTATTGTATTGGTGTATGCCATTCGATTGCCCATTATCCCTATTGCACCATTTTTAGAATATGACCCCGCAGATATTCCCATATTGATTGGTACATTCATTTATGGCCCTGTGGCAGGTTTGATATTGACTGTCATTGTATCTATCATACAAGGCGTTACCGTAAGTGCTGGCAGCAATATCATTGGTATCATCATGCATATTGTAGCAACAGGCAGCTGTGTTTTGATTGCAGGCAATATCTATCGCAGAAACAAAACCAAAAAAACAGCAGCCATTGCTTTGGTCGTTGGCGTTTTTGTTATGACAACCACAATGGTATTGATGAATTTGATATTGACACCTTTGTTTTTGGGGCAACCTTTGGATGCGGTCATAGATTTACTTCTTCCTGCGGTTATTCCTTTTAACTTAATCAAAGCAGGCTTGAATTGTAGTATGACATTTTTGCTTTATAAATCTATCTCTCATTTGTGTAAGGGAGAATAAACTTTTTCATCAGAACTTGGTATACTTTTTTATATTTGGGGAAATACTGACTTTGGAGAGTGTGATTTCTCCCCCTGACAATCACATTCTTTCTACTTCTTCCCCTTATCAAAAGAGAATGTTACACAATATATGTGCATATTTTATCCGTATGCTTTCTCATATATTTGTGATATATAACATTCTCTTTTTTGATTGTTTTTTGCCCAAAAACACGCTATACTTTTTGTATAAAATCATGCTATATCAAAACGGAGGGCATACTGATGACACAAGCACAGATGAAACAATTTTTTGAACAATATTATGCAAAAATCACAGAAAATAACGCAAATATTTTGCCAAACATACCATCTGCTATGCAGGCAAATCCAAATGAAACCCAAGAATGGAAACACTGGAAAATGATACCTTCTACTGTGACAGATAAAGATTTTGCACAGCTGGAGGAAAAAATGGAAATTAAAATTCCAAACATATTGCGGTTATTTTTATCTACCTATCACCATTATTTTGAAGATCCCATTGGCAGAAATCCCATTGATAACCCTTTTTTTGCAGTTGACAATGCATACAATCCAATTTTGATACGGACCAATTATTTGCCCTTTACATGGGACAAAGATGGTTATTTTATTCGCTGTATTTGTCTTGACAATATGCCAGATGAAACAAAATGCCCCATATATCAAATCGACCATGAAATATTATTTGATTTTGATGAATATGATGAAAATATCCAAAAAGCAGATATTGCGATGCATATGGAATGGGTTTGTGAAAATTTTGATGCTTATTTGAAACAATGTTTACATGCTATTTCTGAAAGGGGGCTAAACACATGAATTTGAAAAAATTTTCATTCGTTATTTGTACGATTGTGGCAATATTGTTCGGTTTTTCGACATATTCTGTGGTACACCCAGAACATTTTTTACATAAACCAAAAACATTCACTGCGGCACAAGTTGCACAAATGCCCTTAGACAGCAAAGGACAATTACCTGCCTTTGATATTCCTTATATACAAGGTGCTACACAATTTTCTGATGATGTGTTATATACTGCAGATAAAATGACTGTAAAAGCCATTGATGTGATACCGACCAATGTCTACGAATTACAAAAATGGACATCCCCTACCAAAAGAGTTGGCAAACGCCGTGGCAGAGCAACTAGCGGAAGAATTGTACAAAAAGACCTCGTTGTGACAAGCTATTTTCACGATGAAACTTCTTACAATCGCTATTATATATTAGAACTACCTGACCACAGCCATATACTTGCAAAAATACCACCACATTTTGTTTCTGCCGCAAAAAAAGGCAAACCTTTACCCATTGGTGAAAAAACAGCCGTACCTGCTGCTGCACAAAATGCATTATCAAAATATAAACCACAATACCAATTCCCCACAGATTGTGTATATGATTGCTTTGACGATACATGGTATGAACACAACGACCTTTTGATATTTTTTATCAAAGGAGTAATTGCATTGATTGTTTCAGCTGTTGTTTTTTTCCCATTATCAAAAATAATTGAAAAAATATGTAAAAAATCATAAGGATACTGTTTGTGTTTTGTATACATTTTTCAAAATTGATGATAGTATAAAAAAAACCTTGTGTTTTAGCTTATTTTGTGCTATGCTGTTTTGGTATGAGCGATTTTGCTCATATATAGAAGAAAAATCCTTGCTCTTTCTAGGTATGAAAGGGCCATTGTCCAAAAGGAGGTGTAACCTAACATGAACAAATACGAATTGGCGTTGGTATTGAGTCCCGCACTTGATGAAGAAAGCAGAGCAGCGGAAGTTGCAAAAGTACAGGCTGTACTGGAAAGATTTGACGCAAAAATCGAAAAAGTTGATGATTGGGGCAAAAGAAAACTTGCTTACGAAATCAAAAAAGTAAACGAAGGTTTCTTCAGCTTCACAACTTTTGAAGCACCTGCTTCTGCACCTGCAGAAATCGAAGCTCGTATGCGTATTATGGAAAACGTTTTGCGTTATCTCATCGTTCGTAAAGAAGCATAATTAAGGGAGAGGTTTTCTATGAACAAAGTGATTTTGATGGGCAGATTGACAAAAGACCCAGAAGTGCGTTATGCACAAAGCAACGAACCTCTTGCTGTGGCAAGATACACTTTGGCAGTGAACCGCCGTTTCAAACGTGCTGGCGAGCAAGACGCTGATTTTATCGGATGTGTTGCATTTGGTAAAACAGGCGAATTTGCAGAAAAATATTTCAAAAAAGGTCAAATGGTTGGCGTTGTCGGCAGATTACAAGTTCGTTCTTGGGACGACAACGAAGGAAAAAAACATTGGACAACGGAAGTGGTTGTAGAAGAACAGCACTTTGCAGAAAGCAAATCTTCTTTTGAAAGCAACCGTGGTGGCGATTTTGTGCCCAAAGCTCCCGCTCCTGCTGCCCCACAACCTAGTGGCAATGCAGATGGTTTTTATCCGATTGATGAAAGCATCGAAGATGACGATTTGCCTTTCTAACATCATCAAGAAAAGGAGGCTCGGAACATGATACAGAAAAAACGTGGTCGTAGAAAAAAACGCGTATGCCAATGTTGTGCAGATAAAATAACAACAATCGATTACAAAGATGTAAGCAAACTGAGAAGATATGTTTCTGAAAGAGGAAAAATTCTTCCTAGAAGAATTACAGGCAACTGTGCAAAACACCAGAGAGCGTTGACAACAGCTATCAAAAGAGCTAGACACGTATCCCTGATGCCTTACACACAGGACTAAGATACACAAAACCATGCAAAATATTTTGCATGGTTTTTTTATATGTATAAATGCCCTTTTTCTGATTGTTTTTGAAAAATAGGAATAAAATACTATTTTTTTGATTATATTACTACAAAGAGCAGAAGGAGGCAGGCTATCTATGAAAAAACCCATACCACATACCGAACGTGAAAAATTGCTTTCCCATATACAAAACATACAAGCACAACTGGCACTTGCACATGCTGGATTTTCCTATGCAACTGACGAAGATTTGATTGACAGCTACAGTTATGAAATATTGGCTTTGCACAAAAAATACGAATATTTATTAAAATGTGCCAAAGAACAAGGTTTGCTTGCTTTGGGCAATGCAAAAATCAGTTAAGGAGGGATAATATGGACAGTACCGCCCTACTTTCCATGATGATATTAACCTGTTTGGGCATATTGGTGGTCGCAGCATTGGCAAAACCATTGCGTTTATTATTGCGTTTTTGTCTTTCTGCGATTGGTGGCACAGCACTGCTTTTTTTGTGTGGCAAAATAGGGATTTGTGTTGGTATCAATATGATTACCATATTGATAGCTGGTGTATTGGGTATCCCAGGCATATTGGGATTAATATTATGCAGTATTTTTTTATAACCAAACATTTGTTTGTAATTTTTTGTCGATAAGAATTTATATACTGGAAATTGACAGAAATTATGCATTGTGATATGATACATAAAGATAAAGTAGAAATGTTTCTATTTTATTCTAAATTTTTGATGATAAGAATACCCCCATTTTTCTTATCACTTGCCGAGAAAAGTCGTCGGATATCCACACCGACGGCTTTTTTCTTATTCTATTACATAAGGAGGAACACACATGACAGAGAACTTATTTTTGGAAAATTTCAAAAAATTATTGTTACAACAAGACTTTGAAGCCATCACACCAGAATGTTTTTTTCGTGTAGAAAATCCTGTATTATATGCAATTTGTCTACAAAATGACAACCCACAAAAACAAATCATTTCAAATTTATATGAACAGTTAGACCAATTTTATTGTCAAAGGTTGATTTGTATTTTTATCTCTACAGATAATGAAATACCACTTTTATATGAACATACACAAAATGATACTTATTTTTTTGTTACTTGGCATTATAACATAGAAAATAAAACGCTGACTGCTGCCCCAGAGGCACCCACCAAAATTTTCGGTATCGAAAAAATACTGAAAAAAGCAGTCAGTGGTGATGTATCTTCTGCATATACACCCACCGAAATACAAGAACATCAAAAACCACTTGTCACATATGCCATATTTGGTATTTGTGCTGTTTTGATGCTCTATGCCATATTATCTGGTGAAAAAGATTTGCTTTTGGACGCATTTTGTACCAGTGATATTGGTGTATTTGTTGACAAAGAATATTATCGGCTTTTTACGGCTATGTTTTTCCATACAGGCATCATGCATATTGCTGCAAACAGCATTTATCTATTTTATTTTGGTACACGTGCAGAATTGCTATTGGGACATTTTCGGTATTTGGTGTTTTATATATTGTGTGGACTTTGTGGCAGTGTTGCAAGCGTTTGTTTGAGTGGGTATCCAGCTGTCGGGGCTTCTGGTGCAATATTTGGTATATTGGGCGGTATGTTGGTTGCGGTCAAAAGATATGGCTCTCACTATACAGGTATGAATTCTGCCACCATGTTATTGCTTGCCACTTCTGCTTTGTTGATGGGTTTTTTGGATATGGGTGTAGATAATTTTGCACATTTGGGCGGCTTTTTCTGCGGTCTTTTGCTGTTTTTCGCCATGACAAAAAATAGAGAAAACTGATATATTTTTTATATTTGTCCACATACCATATTTGTGGATAACTTTCTATTTATACACAATATCATACCAAATATTGAAAAAATTCCAAAAATTCGGTAAAAACTATGCCAAATATGCAATATATATGATATAATCTATCCACATAAAACTATATATAGCATCATCACAAAATAAGTTATCAACATTTTTTCTGTGGATAAGTACAACAGATTGTGGATAACAAGAAAGGATTGGTATGTTATGAAACAACTTTGCGACAAATTACAGCAAGCAGTGATGAACTCCCCATATAGTGACAAAGTCATCGTATTTGGTGAAGGCAAACAAAACCCACGCATTATGATGATTGGTGAAGCACCTGGTGGAGATGAAGAAAAACAAAGACGTCCCTTTGTTGGAAAAGCAGGCAAAAATCTTTCTGAATTTTTGAAAGTGGTGGGATTGGAACGAGAAGAAATCTATATCTCCAATGTGGTGAAACTGCGTCCCATTAAATTAAGCCCAAAAACAGGAAATCCTGTCAATCGACCACCTTCTAAAGATGAAATTGCATTCTTTTTGCCTTATTTGCAAGAAGAAATCAAACTTGCTGACCCAGAATGGATTGTTACACTGGGTAATGTGCCTTTGCAGGCTGTAACAGGTGACCCAAAAGCAAGTATTGGTGATTATCACGGCAAAGTCACCCCTTTATCAGATGGCAGAAAATTGTTTGCACTATATCACCCTGCAGCTATCATATATAACCGTGGATTGGCAGAAACATATGCTGCTGATTTGGCATTACTCAAACAAGAACTGAATGCATAAGTCATTGCCATTTTACAAGCTGTTGTGTATGACACATCAGCTTGTATTGTTTTGCAACATAAAAAGGAGATTTGATATGCTTTTAATACAACAAATCACATTACAATGGCAAAAAGCAGAAAGAGCCGCAAAATATGCAAATATACGCAGAGCATTTCCACTTGCATATCAGCTCTCTCCATTGCCACAACAAAATTATGAAATCCTATTACATCGTATGTCTTATTTCCAACATGGCACAAAAATACAAAATGCTTTGGAAGCGATATACACAGATTTTCAGCAGCTACCAAAAACAGATATCCATTTTTCTGATGATGACATCACACGTTTGATTACACAAAGACAACAATGGATACAAAAACATACCTATCAATATTATGATAAACCTAGTGATGTAAATTGTACAAATATCATAATTACAAAACAAGATTGCGATTATATCGTCACATTTTGTGAGCAATGTTGTGGTGGTATGCCCATTTATCGTGGACACAACAAAGATTTTCAAAATATAAAATCCCAATTTTATGGCAAAAATTTATTGAATGAAACGGCTTTTTCACTTGAACAAAACCACTATGGCAGAATACTATATCAAAAACGTTTTACTGATATAGATACTGGAAATTGGTACTACAAACGGTTTATTTTTAATTTTTTACATACCAACACAAAAACAATAAACAAAAATATATTTGTTTCTCGCAAACCAGATATCATCTATACACAACTTGGTGATTTATTTTAGAAAAAAAGACACAACTGTGTCTTTTTTTATTGCTGTAATTTTTCTAACAATTTTGCATACACCAAAACACCTTGTGTCAATATGGTTTCATCGAATTGAAATTTTGCATGGTGTAATGGGTAAGTATATCCTTTTTGTGTATTTCCACTACCCAAAAAGAAAAATAAGCCTTTGACACTTTGCAAATATAACGAAAAATCTTCTGCCAACATATAAGGTGGTGTTTCTTCATAAATATCGCCTGCCACTTCTTGCAATGCTTCCACCAATGCAACATCGTTATCCACCACACGATACATATGTCGAAATACGACCTCTGCACGACAGCCATATCCTAAAGCAATGCCTTTTGCAGCTTCTTCCACACGTTTTGCCATTGTTTCATACGCTGTATCGCTAAATGCACGCATTGTGCCTTCCAATTTGACTTCTTTTGCAATGATATTGCAGGCTTCACCGCCTTGTATTTTTCCAAATGTCAATACACCACCATCTAGTGGCGAAACATTACGAGATAATATGGTATGCAAACCCGTTGCCACAGCACCTGCTGCCAATACGGCATCTTTACCCAAATGTGGCATTGCACCATGTGCTGCTTCCCCATAAATGTGAATATCTACTTCCCCATTTCTTGCCATCAATGCCCCTTTCCGACAAGCAATTTTTCCTTGTGGCACTTGCGGAAATATATGACACCCAATAATTGCAGAAACAGGGTGTTTGTCAAATAAACCTGCTTCTACCAATAATCTTGCACCCCCAGGGCCTTCTTCTGCTGGCTGGAATATCAGTACAACATCTCCTTTTAACTGTGCTTGATGGTCTTTTAAGTATTTTGCAAAACCAAGCAATATCGTTGTATGTCCATCATGTCCACAAGCATGCATATACCCTGTATGGCAAGATGCAAAATCACATCCCGTTTCTTCTGTCACAGGCAAAGCATCCATATCTGCACGAAATGCCACAGCAGGTGCATTGTCATTGCCTTTTATCACAGCCACAATGCCGGTTTCCAACCATGTTTCATAATCGGTAATGCCCCATTGTGTCAATTTTTGTTTGATATAATTTGCTGTTTTTTGTTCTTGTAAGCCAATTTCCGGTATTTGGTGCAATTCTCGGCGAATTTGGCACAATATTTTATCCAATTGCTGAAAATATGTTTCCATATACAATGCCTCCTTTTTTTCTGGCAATATCCACATCTTTACTACAACTGATGAATATTGTTTCATGATTTTCATAGAATGTCAATTTATTTCAAAAAAAGATTGGAAATTTTTGAAACATTTGTATATAATAAATACCATAATATTGAATATACAAAGGAGAGATACAAATGGATTACGATATGACAAACCCTTATGAAATTGCAAAATATATCAAAGAAGCGAAAAAGGCAACACCTGTAAAAGTATACATCAAAGGTACATTACAAAATCCACAAGCAGATGGTGTCAAAGTATTTGGCTCTGATGATTTTTGGATACTGATTGGCGACCATGCCGCAGTACAAACCATATTGGACGCAAACAAAGCCAATATCAAAGATTGTCATATGGAATATGACAGACGCAACTCCGCTGTACCTATGTTAGATGTGACAGGGATAGAAGCACGCATTGAGCCAGGTGCATTCATTCGTGACAGAGTCAAAATTGGCAAAAATGCAGTTGTCATGATGGGTGCAGTTATCAATATTGGTGCTGAAATTGGCGAAGGCTCTATGGTAGATATGAATGCTGTATTGGGTGCAAGAGCAACGGTTGGTAAAAATGTACACGTTGGTGCAGGTTCTGTATTGGCAGGCGTTTTGGAGCCCCCTAGTGCAACACCTGTCATTGTAGAAGATGGCGTTATGATTGGTGCAAACGCTGTGATACTGGAAGGTGTGCGTATTGGTGCAAATGCTGTGGTAGCTGCTGGTGCGGTTGTGACAGAAGATGTACCTGCAAATGCTGTGGTAGCTGGTTCTCCTGCAAAAGTTATCAAAATGAAAGATGAAAAAACAGAAGGTAAAACACAAATTTTAGAAGATTTGAGAAAATAAGCATATTTCATTTAATGGGAGGTGTTTTGTGCAAAAGAACAAAATCATATTGATTGTTTGCGGACTAGCTATTTTCATATTGTTGTTTTACTGGATATGGACACGGGAAAATCGGCTAATTACATTACATAATCGTCAATTACAACAAGCCATAACCTCTATTAATGAAAATTTAAAAACCATAACATTAGATACCCTCATACCGTTTGCTTGGGATATGGTTTATACATTTGCCCCTTACACAAGCAAACAAGAAATAGAAGAAACCATTGGATTGTATAGCAATGCCATACCAGAAACCATTCATGCAGATATGGTACAACTCATTTTTATCAATGAAGATATCGTCACTGCGAGTATTTTTGAATATGCGAAAAATTTAGGTTATCAGATAATATTTGATGATATGATATTATTTGGTGATGATATTACATTTTCTGTTGCTAAAACAGATACTATCATCACATTAACTGCACAATAAATACAAATAACAAAAAGAAAAGGACACAACAAAGGCAAACTCTTATAGGGATACAAAGTGAATCTGGGGTGTAATTGCCAATACAGAGAAAAAGATAAATTGTAAAGCAGGACGCTGCGGGAAAATCGTTGTAGATTTCTCATGACGTCCTGTCTTATTTTCCCAATATGTGCTTTATGGAAGTTATTTATAAATAATAATCTGTTAAGCTAATTCTGGCTTATTTCAGCTTACCATAAATACAAAGGTCATGAATAATGTCATTTTTTATAGCAGCTTTTTTCATAAGCCCTTCTTTAATAAAACCATTTTTCTCAAGCACTCTTTTGGAAACTGTGTTTTCTTCATAGACTAGTCCGGTAATTCGTACAATATCTAATTCTTTAAACGCCAGTTCGCATATTTGATTTACTGCTTTTGACATAATGCCTTTAGACCATTGCTGTGTTAATAAAAAGTAGCCTATTTCTGCATCTTTTCGATATACATCTGCTTTCTGTTCAACAGAGACCATTCCAACTATTTCACTATTTACAGTTATAGCACGAAAAACGCCATCCTTTCCCTCACGCTCTGTAACCATATTCAACCACCATTCAGCGCTACTTTCTGTATAGGGATAAGGGAGACGATCTGATAAATAATTTCTGTCTACGGAATTACAAATTCTAATTAACG
>JAHHTV010000120.1 GCA_020024395.1 Anaerotignum sp.
GCGAATAAACATGAAAGTTTTAATTTTAGGTGGCGTTGCAGCAGGTACAAAGGTAGCAGCAAAATTAAAGAGAATGCAATTTGACAGTGATGTAACCATTTTGACAAAAGATGCAGATATTTCTTATGCAGGCTGTGGTTTACCTTATTATGTAGGAGATATCATTCAAGATAGAGATAAAATTATTGTAAACACACCAGAAAAATTTGCAGCATTGACAGGTGCGACTGTTTTGACAGGCAAAGAAGCTGTTGGTTTAGATGCAAAAGCAAAACAAGTAACTGTAAAAGATTTGGCAGAAGGTACAGAGTCCGTCCTTTCCTATGATGCTTGTGTCATTGCAACAGGTGCATCTTCTATCGTACCTCCTATGAAAGGGATAGATTTGGAAGGCGTATTTACCATGCGTACACCAAATAATGCAGATGCATTGAAACAATATATCAAAACACACCAAGTAAAAAAAGCAGTTATTGCAGGTGGTGGATTTATCGGTTTGGAAATTGCAGAAAACCTAAAAGAAGAAGGAATAGATGTAACAGTGATTGATATGGCACCACAGATTATGCCAGGTTTTGATAAGGAGTTATCCATTTATGCACAGAAACATCTGGAAAAAGTTGGTATTCCTGTATTGACTGCAACAAAAATGGAAGAAATTACAGGAGATAGCCATGCAACAGGCGTAAAAACAGATAAAGGGCTTTTGGAAGCAGATGTTGTGGTATTGTCATTGGGCATTCGTCCAAACACAGCATTTTTGAAAGATACAGGATTGGAATTTGCGAAAAATGGGGCAATATTGGTAGACCGTTCTATGCGTACTGCATTGCCTGATGTATATGCCGCAGGGGACTGTGCAGTGGTATCCAATTTCCAAACAGGTGAGCAGGCATGGGCACCTATGGGTTCTTCCGCAAATATGGAAGGTCGTCTTTTGGCAGAAGTTCTTTCTGGTGCAGAAAAAGAATTTCATGGCGTATTGCGTACCGCAGTTGTAAAAATGCCTGGGCTGAATGCAGCAAGAACAGGTTTGAACGAAATTGCAGCAAAAGAAGCAGGATATGATGTAGAAACAGTTGTGGCAGTCAATGATGATAAAGCACATTATTATCCAGGTGCGGATAACTTTATTACAAAACTAATTGCGGATAAAAAGACACATAAGCTGTTGGGTATACAAGTGTTAGGGCCTGGTGCTGTAGATAAAATGGTGGATATTGGTGTGACTGCCATTACATTGGGTGCAACATTAGAACAGTTGGAAAACATGGATCTTGCTTATGCACCACCTTTCTCTACCGCAATTCATCCTTTTGTTGCCGTAGTTAACATTATGTTAAACAAACTGGAAGGACGTTTTGATACAATGACACCTGCGGAATATATGGAAAACAAAGGGGAAGGATATCGCATCATTGATGTTTCTCCTCAACCAGCATTGCCAAATGTTATGTATGTAGATGTGGCAAAAGTAAACGGCCCATTAGAAGGTGTGTCAAAAGATGAAAACATATTGCTCATTTGTGCAAAAGGGAAAAGAAGCTATTTGTTGCAACAAAGATTGAAACATTTTGGATATACAAATACAAAAGTTTTGGAAGGGGCATTGTGGATAAACGATGCACCAACAAAAGGCAAATAAATCCGTTCTCTATATAATCATAAAACAATGAGGTGAAGTCCTTTGAGGCTTTGCCTCATTGTTTTATAAAAAGTATCATAAAAAAGCTGATATACAATGACTTGCATATCAGCTTTTTCTATGTTTTATGTCAGCTTTTACATTGCTTCATGGAATGTACGATGAATGACTTCTAACTGTTGTTCACGGCTCAAACGGCTGAAATTCACGGCATAGCCAGAAACACGAATGGTCAATGTTGGATATTGTTCAGGATGTTCTAAAGCATCCATCAAAAGCGCACGATTTAATACATTGACATTCAAATGATGTGCCCCTTGTATGAAATATCCGTCTAAAATAGCGGTCAAATTATGTTTACGCTCTGTTTCTGTTTTGCCAAGTGCATTGGGTACAATAGAGAATGTATTGGAAACACCATCTTGACATATAGAACGATAAGGGATTTTGGCAACAGAATTTAAGGAAGCCAAAGCACCATTTTTATCTCTGCCATGCATTGGATTTGCACCAGGTGCAAAAGCTTCACCATCTTTGCGACCATCTGGTGTAGAACCTGTTTTTTTGCCATACATTACATTGCTGGTAATGGTCAATGCAGACAGTGTATGAATACCATTGCGGTAAAGTGGATGTTTTTTCAATTCTGCGGAGAAATAAGAAGCAACTTCCACTGCAATATCATCTACACGGTCATCATCGTTACCATATTTTGGGAAATCTCCTTCGATTTCAAAATCAATCGCAATGCCTTGTTCGTTTCGGATAGGGCGTACTTTTGCAAATTTGATTGCAGAAAGAGAGTCGGCAACAATAGAAATACCAGCTACACCAAAAGCTGCCAAGCGTTCTACGATTGTGTCATGCAATGCCATCTGACTGCTTTCATAAGCATATTTGTCATGCATATAATGAATGATGTTGATGGTATCTACATAAAGTTCAGCAACATAGGACAACACTTTTTTATAGTTTTGCAACACTTTTGTATAATCTAATACAGCGTCTTGGTCTTTTTCAATGTTAGGAACAACCTGTATGCCCTTTTTTTCATCAATTCCGCCATTGATGGCATAAAGCAGGCTTTTGGCAAGGTTTGCACGTGCGCCAAAGAATTGCATTTGCTTCCCAACACCCATGGCAGATACACAGCAAGCAATGGCATAGTCATCGCCATATACAGGACGCATCAAATCATCATTTTCATACTGTATGGAGTCTGTTTGAATACTCATTTCAGAGCAGTAGTGTTTGAAGTTTTCGGGCAGGTTGTTGCTCCACAAAACAGTCAAATTGGGTTCTGGTGCAGTGCCTAAATTTGTGAGTGTATGCAGATAACGGAATGAATTTTTTGTTACCTGTGTACGACCATCAATACCCATACCACCAATGGCTTCTGTTACCCATGTAGGGTCGCCGCCAAAAAGTTCATTGTATTCTGGTGTACGCAAATGACGTACCAGACGCAGTTTGATAACAAATTGGTCAATGAGTTCTTGTGCACCTTGTTCATCTAATACACCGTTATCCAAATCTCTTTGAATGTAAATATCCAAGAAAGTAGCGGTACGACCCAAAGAAGTAGCAGCACCATTATTTTCTTTGATACCAGCCAAATATGCCATGTAAAGATTTTGTACGGCTTCTCTGGCATTTTCAGCGGGTTTTGAAATGTCACAGCCATATTGTGCAGCCATTTGTGTCATTTCCTTGAGTGCTTTGATTTGCATTTGCACTTCTTCTCTCAAGCGAATGCGTTCATCATTCATAGGCCCATCTAACATTTCCAAATCTTGTTTCTTTTGTTCAATCAAAAAGTCAGTACCATATAAAGGAACACGACGATAGTCACCAATGATACGACCTCTACCATAAGCATCAGGTAAACCAGTTAACAGACCTGCATTTCTTGCAATGCGAGTGCGTTCTGGGTAGGCATCAAAAACACCTTCATTATGTGTTTTGCGATAACGATGGAAGTTTTCTGCAACTTCAGGGTTTAATTGATAGCCAAATTGTTCTAATGCAGAAGTAGCCATTTTCATACCACCATAAAGGTTTACAATCCGTTTGAGTGGTGCATCTGTCTGCAAGCCGACAATGACTTCATTTTCTTTATCAATATAACCAGGTGCAAAATTATTGATACCAGATACAATGTTTGTTTCTACATCAATGATGCCTTTTTTTATTTCTTCAATGATAAGTGCTTCTGTTTTTTCCCAAACTTTTTTTGTTTTGGGAGATATAGGTGCCAGAAAAGAGCTGTCACCTTCATAAGGTGTATAGTTTTTTTGTATAAAATTACGTACATTTACTAAGTGGCGCCATTCGCCAGAGTGAAAACCATTCCAAGCGGTGCAATTTACATCAATACTCATAATATAATATCCTTTCTGTTTTAACACGATATGACTGGTTGTGTACAATTACGATTTAGTCTTTCATTCCATGCATCTAAGGTATGACTGTCCATAGCAGGAATACCTTCCAGTGGATAGGGAATATCCAAAGCTGTATATTTGTGTATGCCCATTGTGTGATAGGGTAACAGGTCTATACGTTGTATATTGCGTATGGTACGCAGATATTCCTCCAAACCAGCAAGGTGTTCCTCACCATCTGTCAAACCAGGTACAACAACATGACGAATCCACATAGGAACATCCATGTGTACCGCAGTATCTAAGAATTGTAAGAATGCATCTGGTGAATGACCAGTTACTTTTTGATAGCCTTCAGCAGTATAATGCTTAATATCCATCAAAATCAAATCCGTATTTTTTAAAATATTTTCATAATCTCCAAGACCACAGCCTGCGGTATCCAAACAAGTATGGATACCTGCTTTTTTGCATAAAGCAAGTGCTTCTTGTAAAAATTGAGGTTGCAATAGCGGTTCTCCACCAGAAAACGTAACACCACCATGATTGCCATAATAGTTACGAAAGCGAGATAGCTTTTGCAGTAATGCTTCGGGGGAAAGTTCTATTGCATTTGGATTTTGTTTAGACCATGTGTCTGGATTATGGCAGTATTGGCAACGTAGGTGACATCCTTGCAGGAATACAACCGTACGAATGCCAGGACCATCTACCAATCCCATAGACTCTATGGAATGAATGTGTCCTTTTGTCATGCGAAAATAAACCTCCTTATGAGAAAAAGAAAAGCCGACAATCTGAGCTTTTCTTGCCCAGACGGTCGGCTAAAAATATCATACTCCATGTGGTGTTCTCCACATTATCCGTCAGTCATATGATACATTATATATAACATATGGCTATATTATTTGTCAATAGTAATATTGCAAAATGTAAATAAAAGTATAATACTAGGAAATGATGATTGTGTAAATGCCAACAAAATCGGCAATTTTTATAAATATGAAAGATATGATTGTCATATGATAAAAAGCATTTTATAAT
>JAHHTV010000121.1 GCA_020024395.1 Anaerotignum sp.
ATCTAGTGCAGGATTTGATTTTGGGGCATAGTCAAATATGCTTTCACCATGTGCAGGTGCTTCAGCAATGGCGACCCCATTTCGGATTTTGCTTTCAAATACTTTCGTATCTAACAAATCCGCCATATTTTCTGCCATTTCCAATACTTCTTTTGCTAAATTTAAGCGAGAATTATATTTTGTTAATATAATGCCCATGACATTTAAGTTTGGATTATAAAAATTTTTGACAGAGTCTATGGTTTCTTTTAACTGACTGACACCCAAAAGACTAAGGATATCTGGTATCATGGGAATGATTAGCCCTTGTGATGCAACATAGGCATTGACAGTCAGTATGTTGAGTGCAGGTGGTGTATCTATAATGATGTAATCATAAATATCAGAAACAGTATCCAACATTTTTTTCAATAGAAATTCCCGACCGGTACGATTGAATTCCAATTCCGCACTACTTAACAATATATTGGAAGGCAATATATCGCCATAAGGTGTATGTTGTATGATTTCTTGTAAAGGTGTTTGATATTTGAATGCGTCATATAATGTGGCACAGTCTTCGATTTCAATGCCTAAACTGAAACCAAGATTGCCTTGTGGGTCTAAATCAACCCCCAAAACTTTTTTGTTTTGTGCAGTTAATCCGCTAATGAGTGCAGTAGATGTTGTTGTTTTACCGACACCACCTTTTTGATTGGTTAATGTGATAATATATGCCAAAAAAATTCCTCCTAACATAAAACAACAGAGTTTTTTATTAAATTTTGAAATTTGTCTTAATAAAAGTATACTATATGTCGATAGATAAGTATAGAGAAAAACGAACATTTTTGTGAAAATATATAAAATATAAAGGAGAGATAGATATGGCATCAATCGGAAGCTTAAGTGGAAGTACAAGTAGTGCGATTTATGGAAGCAATAAAAGAATTACAGGTCTTGCTAGTGGCTTGGATACGGAATCCATGATTGAAGGCATGACTTTAGGTACAAAAACAAAAATTGCAAAACAAAAACAAGATAAACAATGGTTGCAATGGATGATGGAAGATTATAGAACATTGACATCAAAATTGATTGGCTTCCAAGATAAATTTACATCTTATGCAAATCAAAGCAGCAATTTATTAAGTCCATCTTTTTTTGATAAATCACAGGTGAGTGCTGTTGGGGATAACAGCAAATATTTAGATATTTCTGGTACATCACCCAATATTGATAATTTGATTATTTCAGCTGTGGAACAGATGGCAAAAAATACAAGCGTGGTTTCTAGTGGCAATGTTTCTGACCAGACAATGTCTACAGGGGAAATCAAAGATACTGTTGTAACAAGCAGCTTAAATGGTGCTTCTTTGACCATTAAATATGGTAGTAAAGATTATACAATCAAATTGCCTGATGATGCACATGAAAGAGTGCATAGCAGTGCAGATTTGAAAGATGTATTAAATGAACAGATGGAGAAAATTGATATAGGTACAGGTAAGAAATTGAACGAAGTAGTTCAATTTGGCCTGAATAATGATAAATTGACATTCAATTATAAAGATAAAGAAACAGCGAATATTGGAAATACACTTGCAATTTCTGGTGGTAGCAAAGATTTGTTGGGTGTCATGGGGATAGATGCAGGTTCTATTGTATCATCTTTTGACAAACCAATAACAGGTAGCAAATCTATCACATCTGATGAGCTGAGCAAAATGTCAACAGAAAAAACATTGGCTGAAGCATTGATGGGAAAAGATAAAAGTATTACATTTAACTATAATGGTACTTCAGCAAAAATTGAAATGCCTGGTGAAGATGCAAAAGTAACAATTAATGGACAGAAAGTAAATATTTACACCAAAAAAGGTGAAGGCGAAAATGCAACTTATGAAGTAAACAAAAATGCACTGGCGCAATATTTCCAAGATAAAATGGATGATGAATTTGGTTCAGGTAGAGTAAAAGTTGCAATGGAGCAAGGCAAAATGACATTCAAAGCAACAGAAGGCACCTCTGTGCTGAAAGTAACTGGCGGCAATGGGGAAGTATTAGAAGGATTGAACATGAAATATGGAGAGTCCAATCGCCTGAATTTGAGTGTATCTTTGAAAGACTCTGGTTTGCCTGGTTTTGCAGATATGACAGATGACCAATTAAGAGAATTTATGCAAAAAGGTATTGTCATCAAAAGAGGAGACAGAACCATTACAATCAATAAAACAACATCAGGAAAAGCATTTAATGAAACAACAACATTGGGTGAAATTATCAATGCAGTAAATAACAATAGCGAAGCAAAAATGACAATTAGTTACAATGAAACATCAGATAAATTTACCATTACATCAAAAGACCAAGGTGCAAGTGGTCAAATACATATTGGTGGCAGTGGCGAAAATGGAAATGAAGATAATATTGGCACAAAGATTTTTGGTAAAATTGATACAAATAATCCAGTGGCACACCCATCAGAACCTGGAAAAGAACCATATACAATTACCAAAGGACAAGATGCGGTGATGTGGGTAGATTATGATGGTAAAGGCGGTGCAGACCCTGTACGTGTAACACGTTCTAGCAACAGCTTTAATTTGGATGGTTTGAATGTCACAGTCAAAAATACATTTGGTATCAAAAAAGATGCAAATACTGCAGATGGTGTGACAGTAGATGAGCTGGATACAGATGCAAGTGTTTCTTTTAGTGCAAAAGTAGACTCTGAAAAAGTAACAAAAGCCATGAAAGAAATGATTGAATCATTCAATGAAATCATCAAATTGGCAAATGATAAAGTGGGTGAAAAACCAGAAAGAGATTATAAACCTCTGACAGATGAACAGAGAAAAGAAATGACAGAAGACCAAATTAAAGCTTGGGAAGAAAAAGCCAAAAAAGGTACAATGTTTAATAGCAGTGAAGTGCGTTCTTTCACAAATAGTATTCGTTTTATATTCTCTGGAAGCCCTGATAAAATGAAACAACTGTCTGATATGGGAATTACCATTTCAGAAAATTATGCAGACCATGGTAAAATTTCATTTGATGAAGAAAAATTTAAATCAGCATTAGAATCAGATAATGAAAAAGTAAAACAGATGTTTACAGCACAAAAAGAATATGTATATGATGAAAATGGTAATCAGGTTTTGGATAGCAATGGAAAACCCAAAATGACAGATGGCGGCATCATGACACAAATCAAGAGTACTTTTGATATGTATGCAAAAACATCAGGGGCAAGAAAAGGTGTTTTTGTAGAAAAAGCAGGGGCAACCGAAAACTCTATTTCTATGATGAAAAATACACTGCAAAACCAAGTCAACAACATTGACAAAACCATAAAAGCATTGGAAAGAAAAATGAAAGCCGAAACAGAACGCTATTACAAACAATTTGCATCTATGGAACAATTTATTTCACAGATGAATAGCCAAAGTATGTGGATGGCACAACAATTTATGGGTTGATAAAACCAGCAAAATGGAAAGGGTGGATATTACTTTATGATAAACAGGGGATATCAGCAGTATAAGCAACAATCCGTTTCTACAATGACAAATGGCGAAATGCTGATATTGCTTTATGATGAATGTATTAAGCGATTGACAATTGCAGGATATGAATTGGATAAAAATAATTATGATGCATTTACAGATGCAGTAGACCGTGTAGAAAAAATTATCAAATATCTGTCTTCTGTTTTGGATAGAAAATATCCCATTAGTCAAGATTTGTATCGTATGTATGATTATTTTTTATATGAATTGAGCAGACTACGTGCAGGTAGAAAAAAAGAAATCATTGAAGATATCAAACCGATGATTATGGAATTGCGTGATTCATTCAAAGAAGCAGATAAGTTGCAAGCAAATCAACGGAAAAAAGTAGGAAATGACGTATAATATCGAGGTGCAAATATGCAGTCTGAAAATCAATTGGAAACAATTATATTGCAAATGCAAAAAAGGTATACAAGGCTTGCAGAAATATTACGTTTGACACAAGATTTAGATGAGGCATTGAAGCGCAACGATAGAGAAAGTGCAGATATGCTGATACAAATGCGAGGCGAAGAAATGGAAGAAGTATCTGTTATGCATGAAGATATTGCATATATGATTTCTTGTTTGCCACAAGTGCAACAAACAGCAATTGAATATGCACTACACGAAGATGACAAACAAATCAAACGCATTTGTGAATTGAAAGAACGTAGTCAACACATATTGCAAAAGGCAAGAGAAATTGATCGTTGCATGAATATGAGAGTTGCAGGTGAACATTCATATTATGCGCAGCAAACAGAAGTGAACTGAATGCATTTTTGATGTGTATAGAAAAACGAAATGGCCATTTGCAAAATGGTCATTTTGTTTTGGTTTTTGATGGGGATAATAACAAAAAAATAGAATAGGAGAAAATTATGTTTTCCATCACATTAGAACAGGTGAGCAAAGTTTATGAAAATGGTGTCAAGGGACTGGATAATATCACTTTGAACGTCAAAGCAGGTGAATTTGTGTTTTTGGTGGGACAAACAGGTTCTGGAAAAAGCACAATGTTACAACTATTGACAAAAGAACTAGAACCAACAATGGGAAAAATTTTTATTGCATCAGAAGATATTACTACGATGCCACAAAAGCAAATACCATTTTTTAGAAGAAAAATTGGTATTGTAAAAGAAAGACCATTGTTGTTGCATGATAAAAGTGTCGCAGAAAATATTGAATTGGCACTTTTGGCAGCTGAGCAACCAAAAGCATATCGTGAACAGGCAATTTATGCAGCATTGGGCATTGTGGGCATGAGAAATAAGGCACAATTAAAAGCGTCTGTGCTTTCTGGTGGAGAAAGTTCCAGACTTGCACTGGCAAGGGCGATTGTCAATAACCCAAGTTTATTGATTGCAGATGAACCTACTGCAGGGCTAGACCCAGATGCAGCTTGGGATATGATTGGTTTGTTGAATGAAATCAACCATAGAGGTGTTACAGTTATTATGGCAACGCATGATAAACAACTGGTCAATGTGATGAAAAAACGGGTTGTGACATTGTTTGAAGGACGTCT
>JAHHTV010000122.1 GCA_020024395.1 Anaerotignum sp.
CCATCGTATAATGATATTGCTCAATATCTTTAAGAAAAAAGGGGCAGTACACAAAATATTGAAATAATATGCAAATTTTTGTCATTGATGAAAAAACAAAACGATGATTGTTACGCATAAAAAGGCGTTACAATAGATTACCATTACTTTATCACTTATGTTGGACAGGAAGAAGGAGAGTATGTATGAAAAAATTTAAGAAATTTGCTGCATTGGCTTTGGCAGCAACCATGACAATGACAGCATTGGCAGGCTGTGGTGGCGAACAAGCACCCGCAGAAGGTGACAAACAACAAAGCGAAACAGCAGAAGATGTGACAACAGTTGGTTTTATTTACATTGGTTCTAAAAACGATGGTGGCTATACACAAGCACAAAACAAAGGCACAGAAGCAGTCAAAGAATACTTTGGTGACAAAGTGGAAATACTCACAGCAGAAAGCGTAACGGAAGATAAACAAACTGTAAAAACAAATGCACTGAATATGATTGATAATGGTGCTTCTATTATTGTAGGTACCAGCTTTGGCTATATGGATGCTTTGGAAGAATTGTCCACAGAACATCCTGAAGTAACATTCTTACATTTTTCTGGTAACAAAATGAATGACACAAACTTTGCAAATTATTTTGGTGCAATGGAAGAACCCAGATATCTTTCTGGTATCATTGCAGGTATGCAGACAGAAAGCAACAAAATCGGTTATGTTGCAGCATATCCTTACACAGAAGTTTTGATTGGTATTGATGCATTTACATTGGGTGTACAATCTGTAAATCCTGATGCACAAGTGAATGTTGTTTATATCAATAGCTGGAATGACCCTGCAAATGAAAAAGCAGCAGCAGAATCTTTGTTGGCGCAAGGTTGCGACGTTTTGGCACAACATTGTGACTCCACTGGCCCACAGATTGCAGCAGAAGCAGCAGGTGCATATGCCATTGGTTATAACTTGGCAAACCCTGATGCTGCACCAAAAGCATTTTTGACAGCACCTATTTGGCATCATGATAAATTCCTCATTCCGACAATCGAATCTATCATCAATGGTACATTTAAGCCCATTTCTTATTATGGTAACATGGCGGATGGTTATGTAGATTTGGCACCTATGAGCGATTTGGTAAGCCCAGAAGCAAAAGCAAAAGTAGAAGAAATACAGGCAAAAATGAAAGCAGGAGAATTTGACGTATTTGTAGGCCCTATTTATGATAATGCAGGAAACTTGGTTGTTCCAGAAGGAGAAGTTTTGGATAGAGCTGGTATTTGGAGCATTGATTATTTAGTAAAAGGTGCCGCAGGCGCAAATAACTAATATACAAGCAACAGGAGTGATTTACCTATGGAGCCGACAAAGGCAATCGAAATGAAACATATTTCCAAGGCTTTTGGGTCTGTAAAGGCAAATGAAAATGTAAATTTGACTGTGTATAATGGTGAAATACATGCACTGTTGGGCGAAAATGGTGCAGGAAAAAGTACGTTGATGAGCATGCTGTCTGGGATTTATACCCCAGATAGTGGCTCTATTTCTATTTATGGACAGCCCATAGAATTTGCCTCACCAAAGGACTCTATTGCATTGGGTATTGGTATGATACATCAGCATTTCAAATTGGTAGAAGTGCTTTCTGCAAAAGAAAATATGATACTGGGAAGCAAAGGTGGTATCGTTCATGGAAAACAGCTTTCCAGAGAAATGCAGAAAATCTGTGACCAATATGGTTTGGATATTAAGCCAGACAAAAAAGTGTACCAAATGTCTGTGGGCGAAAAGCAGACATTGGAAATTATAAAGGTACTGTATCGTGGCGCAAAAATCCTGATTTTGGACGAACCCACAGCGGTTTTGACTCCACAGGAGATTAAGCGTCTTTTTACAATTTTGCGAAACATGAAAGAAAAGGGTTGTGCAATTATCATTATCACACATAAATTGAACGAAGTTTTGGAAATTTCAGACCGCATTACGGTATTGCGTCGTGGACAATCCATTGAAACAGTAGAAACAAAAGATGTTGCTGTCAATCGTTTGGTGGAAATGATGGTAGGCAAAAAAGTGGATTTGGAATTGGAAAAACCTGTTTGTCAAAAATCAGAAGAACTTTTGCGTGTAGATGGGCTGTATGTATCTACAAAAGAAAATAAACATGCATTGCAAGATATTTCATTTACGCTACATGGTGGTGAAATTCTTGGTGTTGCAGGTGTTGCAGGTAGTGGACAAAAAGAAATTTGCGAAACCATTGCTGGTCTTTTGCCTGCCGAAAAAGGTCGTATATTTTTTGAAAATGAAAATATTTTGGGAAAATCTCCAGGCGAGATTATTCGTTTGGGTATTCGTATGGGCTTTATACCAGAAGACCGTTTGGGTATGGGATTGGTAGGTTCTATGGATATGGTACATAATATTATGTTGAAAGATTACCGCAACCAAAAAGGTATTTTTTTGCGTAGAAAAGAAGCGGCAGAAAAAGCAGAACGTTTGGTAAAGGAACTGGAAATACTGACACCACATATCCATTATCCCATTAAAAAATTATCTGGTGGTAATATACAAAAAGTACTTTTGGGACGTGAAATTGATTCCAATCCAAAAATACTGATTACGGCTTATCCTGCTCGTGGACTGGATATTGGGGCATCTTATAAAATTTATGATTTGCTGAATGAACAAAAGAAAAATGGTGTAGGTGTATTGTTCATAGGGGAAGATTTGGACGTATTGATGGCATTGTGTGACCGCATTATGGTATTTTGTGGTGGACAGATGACAGGTATTGTTGACCCAGATACCATGACCAAAGAGGATATTGGTCTGCTTATGGCAGGCGGTACAGCAAAAAAGGAAGGTGAGCTATCTTGAATTTTCTGAAAATTACAAAACGGGAAGATACGCCAAGAAATAAAGCAATTCTCATTCGTATCATATCCGTTGCCCTTTCTTTGGTATTTGCTGGATTGGTCATTGCCATTTTGGGCTATAATCCGATTGAAGTATTTTCTTCTATGATAAGTGGTGCTTTAGGAAGTGCGACACGTTTGCGTCAGACGGTGTTAAAAGCAGTTCCGCTTGTTATTACTTCATTGGGAATATTGGTAGCATTCAAAATGAAATTTTGGAACATTGGTGGCGAAGGGCAAATTATGATGGGGGCGTTTGCAGCGTCGGCAGTTGCACTTTTTGCAGATTTGCCACAGCCTTTGATGCTGCTTTGTATGGCATTGGCAGCTATGGTTGCCGGTGGTATATGGGCTTTTATTCCTGCAATATTCAAAGCAAAAATGGGAACAAATGAAACCATTTTCACATTGATGTTAAATTATATTGCCATAAAATTTGTTACGTATTTGCAGTATGGCCCTTGGAAAGACCCCAATTCCCAAGGTTTTCCAAAAGTAGCAGATTTCCCACCTAATGCGGTTTTGCCTTCTGTGGGTGGTGTACATATTGGTTGGATGATTGCATTGGTATTGGTTGTGGTTGTGTATCTTTTGATAAACCATACCAAAAAAGGATTTGAAATTTCAGTTGTGGGTGAGAGTGTACAAACTGCAAAATATGCCGGTATGAATATTTCTGGTATTATTATCATTTCTATGCTGCTTTCAGGTGGTCTTTGTGGTTTGACTGGTATGATACAGGCATCTGCTGTGGAAAAAACACTTTCTTCTGCATTATCTGCAAATTATGGTTTCACTGCAATCACTACCACATGGCTTTCTGGATTGAATGCCATTGCAGCATTGTTTGTTTGTTCTGCATTTGCGATTTTGGTACAAGGAAGTAGTTATATACAAATTTCTATGAGTGTACCTGCTGCAGTGGCAGATATGATACAGGCAATCATATTGTTCTTTGTATTGGGGAGTGAATTTTTCTTGCAATACAAAGTATCTGTGCATAAACATGGAAAGGGGGCGAAATAATGCTGTTGAATTTTTTGATGGCAGCGATTGTTGCCGCCACCCCTTTGGTATTTGCGACTTTGGGTGAAATTATCACAGAAAAAGCTGGAAATACAAATTTGGGTGTAGAGGGTATGATGTTTATGGGTGCAATCATTGGCTTTATTGTGGGACAAAATACAGGAAATCCTATATTTGCCATGTTGGGTGCAGCCGTTGCAGGTGGTGTTGGTGCATTGCTTTATGCATTTTTGACTGTTTCTTTGCGTGCAAATCAAATTGTATGTGGTTTGACATTAACCATATTTGGGGAAGGTTTTGCCAGCTTTTTGGGTCAAAAAATTATGGGTACATTGGTGCCATCTTCCATACAGCAATTTTTTGTACCTAGACCCATTCCGATAGTATCATCTATTCCTTATATTGGAAAAATTTTCTTTTATCAAGATGTATTTGTATATTTTGGGTATGTTTTGGTGATTGCAGCTACCATTTATCTGTTCCGTACAAAACAAGGGTTGAACTTGCGTGCAGTGGGTGAAAGTGCAGCTGCGGCAGATGCTTCTGGTATAAATGTTACACTTTATAAATATGTGCATATTATTATAGGTGGTGCATTGTGTGGTTTGGGTGGTGCATATATGTCTTTAGTGACTGTGCCAGTATGGCAGGAAAATATTATTGCAGGTCGTGGCTGGATTGCGGTTGCATTGGTGATATTTGCATCTTGGCACCCCGTAAAAGCATTGGTTGGTAGCTTATTGTTTGGTGGATTGAGCATTGTTGGTTTCCGTCTGCAAAGTATGGGTATTCAGGTTTCACAATATTTAATTGATATGTTGCCTTATGCAGCTACAATCGTGATTGTGATTATCAGTACAAGAAAGAATAAAAAAGAAGATATGGCACCTGCGGATTTAGGCAATGCTTATTTCCGTGAAGAACGCTGATTTTCAAATATCAAACAGTACAAAAGTGGTATCTCGCAATGATGAGATACTGCTTTTTTATATGGATTTTGCAAATTTTTATGCAATATATTTTTATAAAAGTGTATAT
>JAHHTV010000123.1 GCA_020024395.1 Anaerotignum sp.
CGCGACCCTCGCCTTGGCAAGGCGATGCTCTACCACTGAGCCACTCGCGCACAATGCCCAGAACCGGAATCGAACCAGTGACACGAGGATTTTCAGTCCTCTGCTCTACCGACTGAGCTATCTGGGCTTATGATATATTTTTTTGCAATATGCCCGAGACCGGGGTCGAACCGGTACGGGTGTTACCCCGCAGGATTTTAAGTCCTGTGCGTCTGCCTATTCCGCCACTCGGGCAAATCCACTGTTATTCAGCGACTTGTTAATCATATCAAATGAATTTCTATTTGTCAACACTTTTTTTCAATTTTTTTCATTTTAATGATACATCACAAATGAAAAAGAGGATATTTCTCCACTCTTTCAAAAGAAATACCCTCTTTCTTCTATGTCAAGATGCTGCAGCATCTTACTTTTTAGTTATCTTGTTCTACGCTATAGTCTGTGATACGACCAGTTGCAGCATCAATATCATATTCGTATTCTGTCATACCTACACGGAATTCAATTTCATACTGTATTCTGCCATCATCATAATCTTGTTTTGCTTTTGTAAAAAATGCATTTGTTGCAGATATCCCTGCATGACCCAGTGCAATTTCTTTTGCTTTTTCCAATGTAATTGTTTGTTGTGTTGGTACATTGGGCTGAGGTTGTGGTTGAGGTTGAGGTTGTGGTTGTGGTTGTGGCTGTGGGATTTGCCAATTTTCCACATCAAAGTCATAGCTCAATATTTTGCCTGTTGCCGCATCAATTTCATAATCAAATTCTTTTGTATCTGTGTAGAATTCTACTTCATATACAAAAATGCCATTTTCCCAATCTGTTTTTGCATTGATAAATGTCACTTGTGATGGCAATAAACCTGCATGGTCTAATGCAATTTCTTTTGCTTTTTCACGTGTAATGATTGGTGTACTTGGCTGTACAGGGTTTATATTTGGTGTATTTGGTGTATTTGGTGTATTTGGTGTTGTATTTGTACCATTACCGAAACTGTCAGCATCTGTTACATCGCTGCCACTTTTCAATGTTACCACTTTATTTACACTATCCCAAGCCACTTCTTTCCCCATCAATTCACCAATAGAACGCAGTGGCAAATATGTGCTGCCGTTGTACAATACAGGATAAATTTTTTCACCTTGTGTTGTATAGAATGTTTTTTCTGCGCCATCTACTTTAATTTTGAAGTCAGAGCGTTCTTGCACATCAATACTTTGTATGCCAATGTTTGGATTATCTGTATTTGCAGATGTAGATGTTCTTTTGCCGCTGATATCAATGGTTTTTGTTGTTTTGTCCCAATTTACATTTCTGCCCATCAATTCGCCCACTGCACGCAATGGCAAATATGTTCTGCCATTATACAATATTGGATATGCAGCTTGACCGCTAGCTGTTTTGAAATCTGTATCTTTTCCATCTACTACAATAGAAATATCAGAACGTAATTGCGCAGGTGCCGCAAATGCAGGTACTGCCATTGTTGCCACCAATGCTGCTGTTGCCATAATTGTTGCACATTTTTTCATTTTCATCACACATCTTCCTCTCTTGATTTATTTTTTTCATTTTTCACAATAAATGTATAATCCTTTAACATTTCTTTGTTATTTTATTATAGCACGTATGTTATGATATTTCCAGTTTGTTACATAAACTTAATAAACTTAAGAAAATCACAAAAATATCCCCAAACACATTTGTTTGGAGATATTGCATGCTGTTTATTTTAATTTGAAAGAGCTTTTCAATGGTACAATGCGGTTAAATACCAAATGTTCTGGTGTTGTATCTTTGGTATCCACAATATAGTATCCATTTCTCATAAATTGGAAACGCTCGCCTTTTTCTGCGTGTACAATGCTTGCTTCAATAACCACATTTTCTTTTACTTCCAAAGAATTCGGGTTCATCACCATATCACCATTTGGGTCATCTGGGTTATCCAGCATCATATAATCATATAATCTTGCAGTTGCTTTGACATTTTTTGCTGCACTCACCCAATGCAATGTTCCTTTGACTTTTCTGCCCTCAAAACCACTGCCGCTTTTTGTTTCAGGGTCATATGTGCAATGTACTTCTGTCACATTGCCGTTTTCATCTTTGATAATATCAGTACAAGTTACAAAATATGCACCTTTCAGACGCACTTCTTTTCCTGGTGCCAAACGGAAGAATTTTTTTACAGGTTCTTCCATAAAGTCTTCCCGTTCAATATAAAGTTCTTTTGTAAATGGCACACGACGGCTGCCCATTTCTGGATTTTCTGGATTGTTTTCCAGTTCCAACATTTCCACTTGTCCTTCTGGATAATTGGTAATCACCAATTTCAAAGGGTCTAATATTGCCATCACAACAGGTGCTTTTGTTTTCAAATCGTCACGAATACAGTAATCCAATAAACCGCTGTCTACCACACTGTTTGCTTTTGCCACACCAATTCTTTCGCAGAAATCACGAATGGCAGCAGGGGTATAGCCTCTACGACGCAATCCGCTTATGGTTGGCATACGAGGGTCGTCCCAACCGTCCACCAAACCATCTTCCACCAAAGCACGCAATTTTCTTTTACTCATAACGGTATTTGTCATACCCAAACGTGCAAATTCAATCTGTCTGGGTGGATGATTTACATAACCTGCTTCTCTTACCACCCATTCATACAATGGACGATGGTCTTCAAATTCCATCGTACAAATAGAATGTGTAATCCCTTCAATGGCATCTTCCAATGGGTGTGCAAAGTCATACATTGGATAAATACACCATGTATCACCTGTGTTGTGATGTTCTGCATGAGAAATACGGTATAGTACAGGGTCTCTCATATTGATATTTGGAGAAGCCATATCAATTTTTGCACGCAATGTGCGAGAGCCATCTGGAAATTCGCCCGCTTTCATACGTTCAAACAAATCCAAATTTTCTTCTACACTGCGGTTACGATAAGGACTTTCTTTTCCTGGCGCACTGAGTGTCCCTCTATATTCTCTCATTTGTTCTGCATTCAAATCACAAACAAACGCTTTGCCTTCTTTGATGAGTTTCAAAGCCACTTCATAAAATGTTTGGAAATAAGATGACGCATAATACAACCTGTCTTCCCAATCAAAACCCAGCCATTTTACATCTTCTTTGATAGAATTCACATATTCCACATCTTCTTTTGTAGGGTTGGTATCATCAAAACGCAAATTGCATTTACCACCATATAATTTTGCCAAACCAAAATTCAAGCATATGGATTTTGCATGTCCAATATGCAAATATCCATTTGGTTCAGGCGGAAAACGGGTATGGATTTTGTTCAATTCTCCTTCCAAATCTGCTTGGACATAACTATGTATAAAATTCCCTGTTGTGCCCAATCCACTGTTTTCTGTTATTTTATCTTCTGACATGGGACTGTTCCCCTCCTAAAATTTATAACTTTTGACATTGATTTTTATATTTCATTATAATATAGCATACCCACAAACGCAATAAAAATACATCATTTTCCTTTTTTGAAAATCGTTTTTGTCATATCAAAACCTATCCGCATTGTCAAACCACAAAAAGCATTGTATAATATTTTCTATGACCAAAAGGAGGAAACACCATGTTTGCATTTACCATACCTGATACCAAAACATTCATGTCATTGCTACTCAAAGGCACAGTATTCGATGATTTTTGTTTGCGTCAATGCGAAATTTCTGCATTTACCCATATTTCCATAGATGGCAAACGGGACATGAATTATTATGATGAAAACCAAACAGAACCCTATTGCAGTTGGGCAGAAATCAAACCACTTGTATTTCAAGGGGTAAAGGGCAAAAAAACACCCAAACAAATGAAATTGGTGTTATCTCGTCCCCAAAGTGATATGGCACAATATCCAAATGCTTCTGCATTATTTTGGAATATATTATTTCGAGAAAATACATTGCTTTGCACACTTTCCATTGCACAACAATCATTTTCATTAGATAAAACCGACGAAAGCCATTGGGAAGCATGGGTATCTGATTTTTGCACCACACATGGCATTGCCATACAAAAAGAAAATTAAATTTTGTTAGCACTCATTTCTTATGAGTGCTAATTTTTTCTTGACTTTTTGTTTTCCCGTGCTACAATAATGCTTATAAAGCAACAAATACATGGAATATCCATATCGAATAGGAGGCAAACAAACATGAAAGAAACAGGTAATCTTTCTATCAATAGTGAAAATTTTTTACCCATTATCAAAAAATGGCTTTACACAGACAAAGACATATTCATTCGTGAATTGGTATCAAACGCTTGTGATGCTGTCACAAAAGTAAAAAAACTCATGATTATGGGTGAAGCTGACCACATTCCCGCTGATGAACCATTTGCTGTTCATGTTGTTTTAGACAAAAAACAAAAACAACTGCAAATTGTAGACAACGGTATCGGTATGACCGATGAAGAAATCAAAAAATATATCAATCAAATTGCATTTTCTGGTGCAACAGACTTTTTAGCAAAATACGAAGAAAAAGCAGAAAGTGATAACGAAATCATTGGACATTTTGGTCTTGGTTTTTATTCTGCATTCATGGTTGCAAACAAAGTGGAAATTGACACACTTTCTTATCGTGAACAAGCACAACCAGCAAAGTGGAGCTGTGCAGACGGCATAGACTACGAAATGGAAACAGGCACACGCACACAACGTGGCACCACAATCACACTATTTTTGAGCCAAGATGGTGAAGAATTTTTGGACGAAACCAAATTATATGACGCACTCAACAAATACTGTGCATTTATGCCCGTTCCCATTTATGTAGATGTCATAGAAGAAAAAGAAGAAACCGAACAAACACAACAAAAAACAGACAACACCATACACGTTTCTGAAGAAGAAGCAAAAACACTATCAAAAGAAGAA
>JAHHTV010000124.1 GCA_020024395.1 Anaerotignum sp.
ATATTATACACACTTTTATTCTATCCATTGCAACCAAAATCAAAATGATTTATAATCTTGCCAAGTCATACAGAAAGGAAAACAAAAATATGAAAACATGGATACTTGCATCAAATTCACCTCGACGCAAAGAATTATTGGATATGCTTTGCATACCATTTACTATACAGGTTAGTGATGTAGACGAAAGAGCATTGGAACAACATTATCAAACACATACCCCCATACAAAAAGCGGCATATACCGCACAAGCAAAAGCGTTAGCCGTTGCCAACAATGCCCCAAAAAACAGCATTGTTATTGCTGCTGATACCATTGTGGCACTCAAAAACGAAATTTTGCATAAACCCAAAAATACAGAAGAAGCATTTCAAATATTATCGAAATTATCAAATAACACACATACGGTATATACAGGATTATCATTGGTGATTACCAACACAGATGGGCAACAAAATGTATTGACCGATGTCAGCCAAACCGATGTAACATTTCGTATGCTAACAGAACCAGAAATCAAAGCATATATTGCCACAGGAGAACCCATGGACAAAGCTGGTGCTTATGGCATACAAGGCAAAGGCGCTTTATTTGTAGAAAAAATAAACGGTGATTATTATACGGTTATGGGATTGCCTTTGGTGTTATTACAAGATATGTTAAAACCTTATGACATCACATTATACGATTTTTGGCATATTTGATGGCAAACAAAAAAAGCGAAAGGCTAAGCCTTTCGCTCTTTTTGTTTTGTTCTTTTAGAACAAAACTTAATATAAGGGTATTTTATCCAAAAATTTCGCTAAATGCTTTTTTCTGTAATACAGCGTCTGTCATATCTTTCATTTTGGACATATCACCAATCAATATTACACCACACAATGCATTGTTCAGGAAATAATATTTTTCTAATGTCAGTTTTTTGTCATCACGAATTTCCATTGTTTTGTATGTTGCGTCTTGCTTCATACCAACGTCACCAATAGAATAAACAGAAGTATGCATTGCAGCCATTGTCATACCCTGTGTTTGAGGGATATAAGGCTGGCTGTCGCCCACTGCATTTGCACCTGCAACACGACCCATTTCTGTAGCCACAGGCCAAATTGCAATATTTGCACCATCGTATTCTGCACAGTCACCAGCTGCAAATACGCTGCTGTCGCTTGTTTGCATATTGTCGTTTACCATAACTGCACGATTTGCCAACAAACCTGCTGCTTCTGCCAATTCTTTATTTGCACGTACACCTGTAGAAACAATTACGATATCAGCAGGAATTTTTGTACCATCTTCCAGCAATACGCCATCTACTTTATCATTACCTGTGATTTCTGCAATTTTTGCACCAACCACAATATTGATACCGTTTTTGTTTGCAATTTTTGTCAACATATTTGCACCTGTGTTATCCAATTTACCATACAACAGAGAAGGTGCACCTTCCAAAACGGTTACTTCCAATTTTTCTTTTCTCAATTCCCAAGCTGCTTCCAAACCAAGCACACCGCCACCGATTACAACAGCATGTTTTGCAGTCAATGCCCATCTATTTACTTTTTCTGCATCTGTAATGGTACGTACTGCGGTTACGCCTTCCAAGTTTGCACCTTTGATTGGTGGTACAAAGCTATGAGAGCCAAGTGCATATACACATTTGTCATAAGACAATACTGTACCATCTTCCAAACGTACTTCTTTTCTGCCAATATCTAAAGCAGTTACTTTTGTTTCCAAACGCAAGTCAATGTTTTGTTCTTCATACCAATCACATTCTTTGCTTGCAATCGCACCGCCACTGATTGCACCAAACATATTTTTGGTCAGCATTGGTCTATCATAAGGCAGTTCGTTTTCTTCGGAAACCATAATAATACTTGCTGTTTTGTTACGGTCACGAATTGCTTGTGCTGCATTCAGTGCTGCGGTACCACCACCCAATACAACGAATTTTTCCAATGTATCCATACGATATGTGATTTCTTGCAAATCTACATCTACAAAGTTTTCTTTGCCAACGCCACATACAGGGCAGATTTCCAAAGAAGCGTCAAATATTTCACCACATACCAAGCATTTTACCAAGCCACTTCTACCACTTGTTTTTGTCTGCAATTTCTGCATCAATGTATCTGCGAAACGATATCCATATTCATATGCATCTAGCAAATCTGTATCAGAAGGTTTCAAACGTACACGGAAACCATCTACCACACGCAAACGGATTTGTTTCAATCTTTCAATAATATGTTGTACACCTTCACCACTCCAGCCATAGCTACCAAATGCGCTTGCCAGTTTACCACCATGGATAGGAGGGAACATCAATGTTGTCAAATCCCAAATAGGTTTCAATGCTTCACACAATATGGTTGGTGTACCAAATAAAATACCATCTGCGGAAGCAATTTCTCCCAATACTTCGTTTGCATCAGCAGTTACCATATCATACAATTTTACTTCGATATCATCGTTATCACGAATACCTTTTGCAATTTCTTCTGCAAGTTGTCCTGTATAACCATAAGCACTTACATAAGGAATGACAACTTTTTTTCTTGCATTGGTAGGGACTTGGCACCATTGTTCATAAATGTCATACAATTCTTCGATATCGCTATCCAACACAGGGCCATGACCTGGGCAAATCATGTCAATATCCATTTCTCTGACTGCTGCCAAAGCATCTGTCATATAAGGCTGTTTGAAAGGTCCCAAAATATTGTCAAAATAATATTTTGTTGCTCTCAAATATCCTTCTTTATCTGTCACTGTGCTACGCAAAATACCTTCATGTGCATAGTGAGAACCGAAAGAGTCACAAGTTACCAAAACTTTGTCTTCTACAATGTAAGTATACATGGTGTCAGGCCAGTGCAAGTTAGGAAAAACACGGAATTGCAATGTTTTGTTACCAATTTGCAATTCGTCACCATCTTGTACAGGAATGCTATAAAAATCACCATTGATGATTTGTTTCAAAAAGCCGATTGCTGTGGGTGTTGCCACAACTTTTGCTCTTGGACAGATATCCAGAATTTTTTTGATGCTACCTGCATGGTCAGGTTCTGTATGGTCAACGACAATGTAATCAATGGATGCTACTTCTGTGATTTGTGACAATGTTTCCAAATAGTCATCAAAGAATTTTTCTTTTGCTGTTTCAAACAAAACAGTTTTGTCACCACATTTGAGCAGATAAGAGTTGTATGTGGTACCAAATTCTGTCATCATGATGATGTCAAACACACGCAAATCTTTATCCAATACGCCTGTCCAATAAAAATCAGGTTTTAATTGCATTGCTTTCATAGTATGATTTCCTCCTTATACATTTATATATCATATACTTCGTACACTTTGGAAAAAACCGAGTATTTAATACTCGGTTTTTTTGTGTTATCAAATTTCTTTTTTCCACAAACCGTGTAAATTACAGTATTCATATGCTACAATAGCCGTTTCCCCTTCTGCCAATGCAAATATAGCTTCTGGTGCACCTGTGTGGTTCAAATATTTCAGTTGACAACCTTGGTTTGTTAACAAACAAATCCATGCAATATGATGTTCTTCCAACATAGGGTGTGTAACTTCACCAACTTTTACGGTCACTTTGCTGCCTTCTACTGCAACAACCGGTACGTGTTTTTCGCCTGCTGCATCTGTTGTGTTTGGTTTCAATTCTGTCATTTTCTGACCACAACAAACAACAGGTACACCTTTGTCCTCTACCATAGTAATGATGTTTTTACAATGTTCACAAATAAAAAATCTTACTTCACTCATGTCTCATTCCTCCTTTTAATTAAAATACCCTTAATAAAATATAAATTGATAGCTATTTATAGTATACCCAATGCGGGTGAATTTACTTTGACTTTTCTTTGTCATTATGATACCATAAAAAGTAGTATATAGTATGTTGCAAATGCAACAGAAAAGGGGTTTTTTTATGAAAATTTTAGAAAATCCTCTGTTTTTTGGCATTTCAGAAGAATCTTTAGAAAAAATGCGTATCTGTTTTCATATGGAAGAAAAATCTTTTCGAGAAAAAGAGGAAATTCCAATAGAAGGAAAAGTCGGCATTTTGCTTGAAGGCAGTGTTTCTTTGAACCGTCTAAACCAAGATGGCAATTTGGATATGTTGGAATATATGAATGATGGTGGCATATTTGGTGCTTTTGTCAATTTATTTCAACAAAACGGCGAAATATTGGTACTTTGCGAAAAAAAATGTCGTGTTGTATTCATTGATGCCTACCATATTACAAAACGTTGTAGCAATGCTTGTTTGCATCACAGCATTGTTGTGGAAAATCTATTGAATTTAATGACAGATAAAGTACAACAGCTTAGCGAAAAAGTAGAAATATTATCCAATCGTTCTATACGGGAAAAACTACTTTGTTATTTTCGTATGCAATGCAACAAATGTGGCAAACAATGTTTCATGCTTCCATTTTCAGTCAGCTCTTTGGCAAATTATCTTTGTGTTGACCGTTGTGCCATGACACGAGAACTCAAACACATGAAAGAAGAAGGCATTTTGCAAATGCAAGGCAAACAAATACAATTACTTTAACATAAAAAAGAACCGATAGTATCGGTTCTTTTTCTTATTTAAGGCTTTATCAAATGCAGATATTTTTCTTTTGTTGCCATACCGCCTCTGATGTGGCGTTCTGCCTTATTGACTTCCAAAACATGACGCACAGATTTTGCAAGCTCAGGGTCTATTTTTTCCACACGGTCGGTAATATCTTTATGCACTGTGGATTTGCTGATACCAAATTTTTTTGCCGTTTCTCTGACTGTGGCATTGGTATGTATCATAAATTTTGCAACTTCCACTGCACGTTCTTCAATATAGCTTTTCAAAAGAAAGCACTCCCCTAGAA
>JAHHTV010000125.1 GCA_020024395.1 Anaerotignum sp.
CTTCAACCATGTCGCATTTGTTCATGAATACAACAATGTAAGGAACGCCTACCTGACGAGACAACAAGATATGTTCTCTTGTCTGAGCCATAGGACCATCAGTAGCAGCAACAACCAAGATAGCACCGTCCATCTGAGCAGCACCAGTAATCATGTTTTTAACATAGTCAGCGTGTCCTGGGCAGTCAACGTGAGCATAGTGTCTAACAGGTGTTTCATATTCAACGTGAGCTGTGGAGATTGTGATACCACGTTCTCTTTCTTCAGGCGCTTTGTCGATGTTTTCGAAAGCAACTGCTTCACCAATCTGATATCTTTCATGCAGAGTTTTTGTGATAGCTGCTGTCAAAGTTGTTTTACCATGGTCAACGTGACCAATAGTACCAATATTCATATGAGGTTTGGTTCTTTCAAATTTTTGTTTTGCCATTTTTAATATCCTCCTTCAAAATTTGACTAAGGCAATAACGATGTCATACGCTTTCTTAAAAAAACGTGTCTATCGTCATTCATTATATAAAATTTCTAAACTTTTTTCAAGTCTAAAATGCAATTATATGCTGTTTTTGACAATTATTTTCTGCCTTCCAGCACTTTATCTTGTACAGATTTAGGGCAAGGTTCATAATGGTCAACTTCCATTACATAGTTACCACGACCCTGAGATTTGGAACGCAAGTCTGTGGAATAACCAAACATTTCAGCCAAAGGCACGAAAGAATGGATAACTTGTACACCATTTCTTGCTTCCATACCTTCGATACGACCACGACGAGAGTTGATATCACCAATAACGTCGCCCATGTATTCTTCAGGTACAGTTACAGTCACTTTCATAATAGGTTCCAAAAGTACTGCATCACCTTTTCTCATTGCTTCTTTGAAAGCCATAGAACCAGCTACTTGGAACGCTGTTTCAGAGGAGTCAACTTCATGGTAAGAACCATCGTAAACTTCTGCTCTTACACCCAATACAGGATAGCCGCCCAAAATACCGCTCTGCATTGCTTGTTGGATACCTTTATCAATCGCAGGGATATATTCTTTTGGAATAGAACCACCCACTGTGCTGTTTACAAATTCATAGCTGTTTTCTGCATCTGTGGAGATAGGGAAGAATTTCACTTTACAATGACCATACTGACCCTTACCACCAGACTGACGTACAAATTTACCTTCTACGTCAACCGCTTTACGGAATGTTTCTTTGTATGCAACCTGAGGTGCACCAACGTTTGCTTCCACTTTGAATTCTCTCAACAAACGGTCAACAATGATTTCCAAGTGCAATTCACCCATACCAGAAATAATTGTATCACCAGTTTCAGCATCTGTATAAGTTTTGAATGTAGGGTCTTCTTCAGCCAATTTTGCCAAAGCAATACCCATTTTATCTCTACCAGCTTTTGTTTTTGGTTCAATCGCAACAGAGATAACAGGTTCAGGGAATACCATGGATTCCAAAATAACTTCATGGTCTTCATCACAAATTGTATCACCAGTTGTTGTCAGTTTGAAACCAACAGCAGCAGCAATATCACCTGCATACACTTTATCAATTTCTTCTCTGTGGTTTGCGTGCATCTGCAAGATACGACCCACACGTTCTTTTTTGCCCTTTGTAGAGTTGTAAACATATGTGCCAGCATCCAATGTACCAGAGTACACACGGAAGAATGCCAATTTACCAACAAATGGGTCATTCATAATTTTGAATGCCAATGCAGAGAAAGGTTCTTCATCGGAAGAATGTCTTTCAACTTCTTCATCTGTATCAGGGTCAATCCCTTTGATTGCAGGAATATCAATAGGAGCAGGCATATATTCGATAACGCCGTCCAACAATTTCTGTACACCTTTGTTTCTGTATGCAGAACCACAGAAAACAGGAACCAATTCGCAGTTGATACATGCTTTACGCAAAGCTGCTTTCAATTCTTCTTCAGAAATTTCTTCTTCAGCAAAGAATTTTTCCATCAGTTCTTCATCTGTTTCGCAGATAGCTTCAACCATTTTTGTTCTATATTCTTCTGCTTTATCCATATATTCTGCAGGAATATCTTCTTCATCTACTTCTTTGCCCAAATCATCTTCGTAGATATACGCTTTCATTTTCATCAAGTCAATGATACCAACGAAATCGCTTTCTGTACCAATAGGCAATGTCACTGCAACAGGAGAGCAGCCCAATCTGTCTACCATCATTTGCAATACATTATAGAAGTTTGCACCCATAATGTCCATTTTATTTACAAACGCCATTCTAGGTACGTTGTAGTTATCCGCCTGACGCCATACTGTTTCAGACTGAGGTTCTACGCCACCTTTTGCACAGAATACACAAACAGCACCGTCCAATACACGCAAGGAACGTTCAACTTCTACTGTAAAGTCAACGTGACCGGGTGTGTCGATGATGTTTACTCTGTTGTCATTCCACTGACAAGTTGTTGCTGCGGAAGTAATGGTGATACCTCTTTCTTGTTCCTGTTCCATCCAGTCCATGGTTGCAGTACCTTCGTGTGTATCACCGATTTTGTAACTACGGCCTGTATAGAACAAAATACGCTCTGTAAGAGTTGTCTTACCAGCGTCAATATGTGCCATAATACCAATATTTCTGGTTCTGGCAAGCGGAAACGCTCTGTTTGCCACGTTTTACTCCTCCTTTTTATATTAAAATTGGGCAATACCCGAAAAGACCTGTAACAAGTCTTTCCGGAATTGCCGTAATCCATACATTATTTTCTTTTTGATTACCATTTGAAATGGGAGAAAGCTTTGTTTGCTTCTGCCATTTTGTGTGTTTCGTCTTTCTTTTTGCAAGCGCCGCCTGCATTGTTCAGTGCGTCCATAATTTCCGCAGCCAAACGGTCAACCATTGTTTTTTCGCCACGTTTTCTAGCGTAAACAGTCAACCATCTCAGACCCAATGTCTGTCTTCTTTCAGGTCTGATTTCCATAGGTACTTGGTAAGTAGCACCGCCCACACGACGTGCTTTTACTTCCAGTACAGGCATAATATTACCCAGAGCTTCTTCAAAAGCTTCCAGACCTTCTTTGCCTGTTTTTTCAGCTACTTTATCGAATGCACCATAAACGATTTTTTCAGCTACACCTTTTTTACCGTCCAGCATAACACTGTTAATCAGTTTTGTAACCAATTTGCTATTGTAGATAGGGTCAGCTAAAACCTCTCTTTTTGCAACATGTCCTTTTCTTGGCACGATTCTTCCCTCCTTAATGAATAATGATATTCTCGGTACTTCACAGACCCAAACGTCTGTGTTTTCATGCCTTATCACAAACTTTATATCCGTCCTCTAAGCAATCGCAGATTGTATTGATTGGTATAAGGCATTTCTAATTTTCTATTTTATGCTTTATTATTTTTTGTTTGCTTTAGGGCGTTTTGCACCATATTTAGAACGTGCTTGCATTCTGTTTGCAACGCCTGCGGTATCCAGTGTACCTCTGATGATATGGTAACGTACACCTGGTAAGTCTTTTACCCTACCGCCTCTAATCAGAACAACGGAGTGTTCTTGCAGGTTGTGGCCTTCACCAGGGATATAAGCAGTTACTTCAATCCCGTTGGAAAGACGTACTCTGGCAATTTTTCTCAAAGCGGAGTTAGGCTTTTTGGGTGTAGATGTTTTTACTGCTGTACATACACCACGTTTCTGAGGAGAAGAAACATCAGTCGCTTTTTTCTGCAAAGAGTTCAAACCTTTCTGCAAAGCGGGTGCTGTAGATTTTTTCTCAACAGTCTGTCTGCCTTTTCTTACTAACTGGTTAAATGTTGGCATTAAAATGCACCTCCTTATAGAAATCATACTTTCTGCTTTTGCATTACAATTCGTATGTTTAAGCTGCGGCAACATCTGCTTAGAAAGATGCAGTCCGCAGACACTAAAAAATTTTATCACCCAATTTTTCAAAAGTCAATACTTATTTTTACCCCAAGCCCTTATTTTATCAGAAATATACCGCTTTTCGTCTTAGTATACAAAAAAGTAGTCGATTTTTGTCATTTTGCATACAAAATCCCGAAACTTTTTTACAAAAAAATGAGATGTCGTAGTCACGACATCTCATTTATAAATTTCATTTTTGAAATTAAGCCTCTACTGGAGCTTCTTCAGCTTCTTTGTTTTCTTCTGCTGGAGCTTCTGCTTGTCTTTTGGAAAGGCTGATTTTTTTCTGTTCTGTGTTTACTTCCAGAACTTTCACTTTGATGATTTCGCCCACTTTCAATTCATCTTCAGGTTTCACAACATGTTTGTTTGCAATCTGAGAAATGTGTACCAGACCATCTACGCCTTCTTCCAATTCCACGAACGCACCAAAAGGCACCATACGAACTACCTTACCTTCTACAATTGTACCAGCTGCATATTTTTCAGCTGCAATTTTCCAAGGGTTGCTTTCTGCATCTTTCAAAGACAAGCTGATTTTGCCTTTTTCTTTGTCTACATCCAATACAAATACTTCAACAGCTTGACCTTCTTTGAGCAATTCTTTTGGATTAGAAATTCTCCCCCAGCTCATTTCGGAAATATGAATCAAACCATCAATGCCGCCCAAATCTACAAATGCACCGAAATCTGTCAATCTGCTTACAGTACCATTTACTTTTGTACCAGCTTGAATTGTTTCAAACAAAGCCGCACGTTTTGCAGCAATTTCCTGTTCTACCAGCGCTTTTCTGCCACCAATGATACGACGTTTTACTCTATCCATTTCAATGATGTTGAATTCCAATTCTTGACCATTGAATACACTCAAATCTTCAATAAATCTATTAGAAACCTGAGAAGATGGAATGAATACGTTTACGCCGTTTACAACTGCAATCAAGCCGCCTTTTACAACCTGTGTTACAGTACCTGTCA
>JAHHTV010000126.1 GCA_020024395.1 Anaerotignum sp.
TCATTATGGTTTGCCTGCACAGTATTTTGCTGGAAAAACATTGGAAGAATGTATTGTGCATGAAAAACTATGGTCGCCTACCTGTGTTCCTTTAACATTTGATGAAAAACGTTCCCTTCTGCTGCACCAACTGTGCAAATGATTTGATCTTCTGGATCATAGTAAATACCAAAACGACGTTCTTCATATTTACTTAATTCCTGACGCAATTCCAACATACCACTGTTAGAAGTATATTTTGTTTTGCCTTCTAATATTGTTTGTGCAACCACTTTGCGGATATGTTCTGGCGTAGTCATATCATGTTCCCCAACACACAGAGAAACAACATCGTCCATGGTTGCAGCTAGGTCGAAGATGACACGAATACCAGATTTTTGAATTTTACGAACACTTTCTGTTGTAAATTCTCTCATTTCTGCTCTTCCTTTCCATATGTTATTATATTTCACCATAAATCATACAGTTACACTATCATATCCTGTTTTCAGTGCAAGTTTGTTTGCATCATTGAACTTTTCTTTTCCTTTATCTGCAAAGTATTGGCACATAGATTGTTCACATTCATCATACTGAAAGATACCTGTTGCTTTTGTGATGGCACCTAGCATGATGATATTGCTACCTTTTACATTGTTGATTTTTTGAGCCAGTTTTACAGCATCCACTTTGATGACATGAATGTCGGAACGATATTCTCGGTTCGGAGATACTACGTCAGCGTTGACGAATACATAGCCACCAGGAACAACCATTTGTTCAAATTTATCCAACGCAGGTTCATTCATTGCCAACAAAATATTTGGTTCTCTTACAAAAGGAGATGCAATTTGCGTATCACTTACAACAACATTACAGTTTGCAGTACCACCACGCATTTCGGAACCATAAGAAGGAAACCATGTTACATGTTTTTTGAGCAGGCTGCCGATACCTGCAATCACCATACCAGCTGTCAGAACACCCTGACCGCCAAATTCGGCACAAATGATATTATACTTCATTTTGCAACCTCCTTATCAATAAATTCACCACAAGCAAAGTAGGGATACACTTCATCTTTCATACGTTGAATTGACTGCAAAGGTGTCATATTCCAGTTTGTTGGACAGGGACTCATAATTTCCACAAAGCTGAAACCATCTCCATTAAGTTGATGTGTAATTGCCTTTTTTATCATGGTTTTCAGTTTTGCAATCTCAGCAACGCTTGCGACGGAGCCACGTGCCAGATAGGCAATGGGCAATTTTCCCATAATATCTACAACATTGACAGGGTTCCCAAATTTTTTTGGGTCTTTTCCATGAATAGAAGATGAGGAATACTGTCCAGGCAGTGTGGTAGGTGCCATCTGACCGCCAGTCATACCATAAATTGTATTGTTTACAACAAACATACAAATATTTTCGTTACGGATTGCAACAGACATGGTTTCTGCCAAACCAATGGCATAAGCAGCACCATCACCACAACGAGCATAAACAACATTTTCAGGTCTTGCATGTTTGATACCACAGCCAACTTCAGAAATACGTCCATGTGGTCCCATGATATAGTCTGTATGGAAATATTGTGTTGTCAGATAGCCGCATGCAATGTCTATTGCACAAATTGCTTTTTCATGTAATCCCATTTCTTCTAGAAGTTCTACCAGAATGCGGTCAAAAATACCATGACTACAGCCAGGGCAGTAGGAATTTTCACCAGTGATCAAAACAGGTCTATTCTCATTCATTACAGGATCTCCTCCTCTTCAAGTTTTCCAGCCAAAACATCTTTTGCAATCTGAACCACCTTCTCTGGCACAGGAACATCTTTTGCAGATGCATAGCTATATACAGGAATGCGACTCTTTACGGCAGTGGTAATATCTTCACGCATCTGAACACGCATAGGACGAATCATACCCTATTTCACTCCTTCTGCTCTGCCAATATTAACTGCTTCACGTGCAATACGAGAAGAAATACCATAAGCTACAAATGCTACTTCTGCATCTTCTGTGCAGTATGTTTCATAACGTTGTTCGTCTTCCATCATCTGCAACTGTTTTGATTTGAATTCTATTGCATATTTCGGAGGATCGTGGAAGAATGTATCAGTAACAATCACATTATCCTCGCCTGTTTTTGCACCTTTTGCGATATAGGGTGCTTTGCTACGGAGGCAATACGCAGGTTTTGTTTGGGATTTTATTTTGATGCGAAAACATTGACAAATCTTTATAAATTATGATACTGTGAAAATAATAAGATGTTCTAAAAAGAAAGCGTATCAAATCAATGAAATATCAAAAAAGTCATATTACAAAAAGGAATATTTTGGAAATCAGTAAACATTGTTTTTATGAATATGGTTACAAAGGCACTACGATGCGTGAAATTGGGAAACAATGCAACATCAGTCAATCGTTGCTATATTATTATTTCAAAAACAAACAAGATGTAGTGGCGGAATTGATGGCTGATTTCTATAAAAAATCTGAAAAATTGTTATCTGAGTATATCAATCAAGAGGAGCATCCTTTTTTATACCTTCTTTGCTTATGTCGCCTGTTATATAAAGAAGTACAAAAGAATCCGAAAGAATAACGATTTTATGAAGAAATATTTGAAAATTTTAGTCCAGATCGTCCTTTTGTCAAAGTTCTGTTAGAAGCAGTACAGCATTATACACATAATACTGAAATTATAATTGCAGATGCCATAGTAATGGTATCTATTGGAGATTGTGTGTGGACAAAACTCATTGAGTTAAACCGTGCAAATGCACTCTCTATAACAAGTAAAGAATTATTGCGTATTATAGATATTACACGTTTTTCATATCTTGATATTGATAAATCTAAATTAGAGAAAACCATTGCCCATGCAGATGAAATTGTTGACACCATTCCTGTTCAAAATTTCAAATTGATTTCATTTGAAGATAATCCGCTTCTACCTCCACCAAAATCTACAGAAAAAGCGAAAGCGGATACTTGATAATGGTTTGCGGAAACATAGATTTTGTGCCATTGTATTATGAAGTGTGTTGCCTGTTTCCATTTTGAAAAGCGAAAAACATCTAAATATTTCCATCCATTTATAAGTCCTCCAATCTGATATCAATATTCAGTTTGGAGGCACTTTTTAGAATGAACCAGCAAAAATACAAAAAATGAAAATTGCTGTCTAAAATATGAAAAACCCCAGAACATATCGCAAAATGTGATATATTCTGAGGTTTTTTTATTAGATGATACGAATGCATAGTAGCCAATATTGCACAATTTGATATGGCTAATCTGGCAGAGTCAATCATACACGTTTATACAATATGTTCAATCAGTCGCATAAGCATAGCAGAAACTTGTGCTCTTGTTGCAGTTCCTTTAGGATTTAATGTATTATTTCCAGTGCCGCTGATGATGCCGTTTTCCACAGCCCACAGCATGGCATCTTGTGCAAAAGCACTGACATTGTTTGCATCTTGAAAGTGCAATTCTGAACTGTTGTGAGCAGGAGAACCAGCGTAACGGTAAAGCATAACAGCCAACTGTTCACGGTTGATTTCGTCATTAGGACCAAAGTTTCCGTTGCCATAGCCAGAAACAATGTCTTTTTCAACAGCCCAACGAACAGCTTTATCATACCATGCACCATTCTTTATGTCGTTGAAGGCAGGAGTAACTGTGCTGTTAGGGTTATTTTCCATGTTATGCAAAACCACAGCTAGCATACCACGTGTCATACCAGCATTCGGGCTGAATGTGGTATCAGAGGTACCAGCATACAGCTCATGGCTGGTGACAAAGTCAATGCTATTTTTTGCCCAATGTCCGTTGGTATCGGTAAATGTCTTTGTGTTATCCACAATTTTTATGACAGTTCCATTTTTTACGGAGAGTGTGATACCAGTGTTGGAGTTGATAGATTTCCGGACGATTTGTTCTGTACCATCTTTATGAACAATTACAGCAATCGTGTTATGTGTTGGTGCAGAAACAGGAATGGTTATATTTGCATTTTCTTTGGATGCTGTTTCTATCTGAATTGCAGGTGCATTTTGCCCATTTTTATCAAATTGTACATGCGGGATTGGAAGTTCTAAAGGCTTACCAGTTAGTTGCACCTCTTTCAAATCCTCTCCTGAAACCATAACATCTGTTTTTGTATGACCATCTTTATCTACGTCTGTTTTTGTAACAGTCCCATTTGCTGTTTCGATGGTTGTGGTAACAGAACCATCTTTCTTTGTTTCTGTAATGGATTTGTCCCCGTTTGGTAAAGTGGTTGTTTCAACTTTTGTACCATCAGGCTTTGTAACAGTTTCGATTTTGCTTCCGTCTTTGCCATTTGTTATTTCAGGCTTGGTAGATGCATCATGTGAAGAACCACCACCGCCACCACCAGAGGAAGAACCGCCGCCACCAGAGGAAGAACCACCACCGCCAGAAGAAGAACCGCCGCCACCAGAGGAAGAACCGCCACCACCAGAGGAAGAACCGCCACCACCACTAGGCATATCTGCTGCTGTTTTCGGGAAATCTGTATAAGTTATGGTATAGATTTCATCTTGTACTGTAGGCGTAACGATATGCCCATTTAATTCAAATACGGTATTTTCCGTAAATGTATGGTTTGGGTCGGCTTTCACACGCACAGAAACATCATATTGTGTGTCAGGTTGGAAAGTCGTGTGATTTGGTGTCCATACAGTGTCTATAATTGCATAACCGTTGTCAGTGGTTGTTGCTTTTTGCGGTGTCTGTCCTTTCTCTGGTGCAGTTACCATAAGCGTCACTTTTTCAACGGGGGATGGTGCGTTTGGTGTATCTGTTGCCGTTTTCGGGAAATCTGTATAAGTTATGGTATAGATTTCATCTTGTACTGTAGGCG
>JAHHTV010000127.1 GCA_020024395.1 Anaerotignum sp.
TTGGCACACTCACTTTTAAAATATCTGACATAAAAATTCACCTTCTTACAATATTGCTCTTAACTTTTTGATTTTTTTGACGATATATAAATATAAGATAGTTTTGATATCTACAAAAACATTTAAGGTGGTGTAAAATATCATGGATAATAGCATGGACAATATGCTTGATATGTATTTGTTTGAAACAAATACACTTTTAGAACAACTTGATGGTATTTTGCTGAACGCGGAAAAATCAAAATTGTTTACCGTTGATGATGTAAACGAAATTTTCCGTATCATGCATACAATCAAAGGCTCTTCTGCAATGATGGAATTTTCTAATTTGATGACAACTGCTCATAAAATAGAAGATTTATTTTTCATCATTCGTGATCAGGGCGTAGATGCATTTGATGAAACTTGCAGCGAAGCAGAACATCATGAACTTTTTGATTTGGTGTTCAATGCAATCGACTTTATGCGTTCTGAAATTGAAAAAATAGAAAATTCAGAACCCCTTACTGATAATATCGACAGTAATATCGAAAAAATTAATGCTTTTATCAATAAAATTAACGCATGTTTTCATCCATCCGAAGAAAATGCCAGTGCAGAAGGCACACAAGCGGCAGAAACAGCGGATTTTGAGCATACAGCATTGCCTGATGCTTCTCCATATTTTATTCATATTTTCTTTGATGAAGGTTGTGGTATGGAAAATCTGCGTGCATTTATGCTTGTTACTGCGCTGCATGATGCATGCCCAGAATTTACATTCTATCCCAGTGACATCGAAACCAATGCCGACTCTGTGCATGAAATTATAGATAATGGTTTCTTTATTGGCTTTGAAAACAAAGATTTGGTGGATAAAGCCATTGGTATTATCAAAGGGCAGAACAACATTCAAACCTACGAAACAATCAAAAATACTGCCATTGAAAATGCAAAACCAGCTGCGGAAGCAGCAAAAACCACAGTTGCTGAACCAGAAGTAAAACACGAAGAAGCAAAACCACAAAAACAAAAAGAAGAAGCAAAAAAAGCACCTACAACACCAAAACAAACACCCAAAAAACAAGAACCTGCAACACACAATATGCAGAACAAACAAAGTTTAATCAGTGTGAATTTGTCCAAACTGGATAATTTGATGGCGATTGTTGGTGAAATTGTTATCACAGAATCTATGGTAACATCTTGCCCAGAACTTTCCGGACTGAAGCTAGACAGCTTTACAAAATCTGCAAGACAACTGAGAAAATTGACTGACGAATTGCAAGACATTGTCATGTCCATTCGTATGGTGCCTATTTCTGGTATATTCCAGAAAATGAACCGTATTGTGCGTGATATGGGACAAAAACTCAACAAAGACACAGAATTGGTTATCATTGGTGAAGATACCGAAGTAGATAAAGCAATCGTTGACTGCATTGGTGACCCCATTATGCACATTGTCAGAAACTCTATGGACCATGGTATCGAAGAAGATGTTGCTGACCGTATTGCTTTGGGTAAAAGTCCAAAAGCAAAAATCACATTGTCTGCAGAGCATACTGGTAGCGAAGTTATCATATCCATTATAGATGATGGGAAAGGCATTGACCCTGCTTCTGTTTTGTCAAAAGCACAAAGAAACGGCTTATTGACAAAACCTGAATCTGAATACAGCAAAAAAGAAATTCTGGGTCTTTTGATGCTTCCTGGCTTCTCCACAAATGAAGAAGTAACCGAATACTCTGGTCGTGGCGTTGGTATGGACGTTGTAAAGAAAAATGTCGAAAAAGTAGGTGGTGTTGTTTCTATCACAAGTGAAGTGGGAGAAGGTACTTGCACCACATTGAAAATTCCTTTGACAATGGCAATCGTAGATGGTATGGAAATTGCTGTCGGCAAGTCTATATTCACCATTCCCATCAACAACATTCGTCAATCTTTCAAAATTTCTGCTGACGAAATCATTCGCAATGTAAACAACAGTGAAGTTATCAAACGTATGGACGAATTTTATCCCGTTATTCGTTTGCATGAATTATATAATTTGGAAACCGACATCACAAACATCGAAGATGGTATTATCATATGGGTAGAATCCGGCGATAAATCTTACTGCCTCTTTGTAGATGAACTGTTGGGTGAACAACAAGTTGTTGTAAAACCATTGCCTTCTTATTTGAATAGCTTCAATATCAAAAATTCTGGTGTTGCAGGCTGTACCATATTGGGTGATGGCAATATCAGTATTATTTTGGATGTACTCAATTTGTACACCAATGCACACAATGTAAACTAAAACAAGGAGGAACCGTTATGTCTAACGAAACAAATACAAACCCCATCGACACTGATGCAGCCGTTTCTTCTGAAAATATCAGAAAATTTCTGACATTTGTATCAGACGGTTTGTTCTTTGGTATTGATGCTTCTTATGTTACAGAAATTATCATCAATCACAATATTACATTTTTGCCTATGGTACCTTACTATATCAAAGGTATCATCAACCTAAGAGGGCAAATCATTCCAATTGTAGATATTCGTCTGCGTATGAACAAACCAGAATGTGTCAAAGAAGACAATTCCAACTGCATCATTGTTTTGAATATTGATACTGTGATGATTGGTATTTTGGTAGACTCTGTCAGACAAGTTTTAGATGTCGACACAAGTATGATATCTCCTCCAACGGCAAATAACTATGAAGAATTGGTCAATGGTATGATTACACTTTCCGATGAAAGTACCATGTTGGTTCTGGATCAAGTTGCATTGAGTAAATCTTGATGCTAAGATTGTAAAGTAAAGGACGGTTTTATGATAAAAATTGAACAAAAAGATTTTTTACGATTGGTGCAATTTATACATCGCAATTTTGGGATTGATCTTTCCAAAAAAATGCAGCTTATTGAAAGTCGACTGGGTACTACCATACAATCTATGGGATATAAAGATTTTTCCGCTTATGTAGAATATATCACTACTACAAAAAATCAGGCTGATATAGAAGTCTTGCTCAATAAGCTGACAACAAATTACACCTATTTTATGCGGGAAAGAGCCCATTTCGACTATTTTACAAATACAGTCCTCCCATACTTGACTGCAACCAAAAAAAATAAAGTATTGAGCATCTGGAGTGCTGGCTGTTCTTCTGGGGAAGAACCTTATACACTTACCATGCTGCTAAAAGACTATTTTGGCAAACAAGCAGGCAGTTGGGATACTCGCATACTGGCAACTGATATTTCACAAAATGCTTTATCCACAGCAATGAAAGGTGAATATTTTTCTGATGCATTGAAAGATGTTCCATCTCATTGGAAAACAGAATATTTTACTTCTGGTACTGGTGGTAAATTGTTACTCAAACCCACTGTAAAAAACAATGTCATTTTTCGGACATTCAATTTGATGGAGCCTATTCGGTTCAAAATACCATTTGATGTTATTTTTTGCAGAAATGTTATGATTTATTTTGACCAACCAACAAAAGATGCCTTAGTGGAACGTTTTTATCAAGCAACAAATCCTGGTGGTTATCTTTTCATTGGTCATTCTGAAAGCGTCAATCGAGCAACTACTTCCTATCAATATATTATGCCAGCAGCCTATCGCAAACCGTTATAATACAAAAAATCATACAAACCGATATCATACGACCTGTGGAAGCGATATGTTATCACGTTTTTGTATACTCCAGCTGAAAATTATGGCTTTTATCGCTAACACAGAAAGGATGATATAAAAAATGCTTCATCAAAAAATACGAGTCTTGGTTGTAGATGACTCTATTCTATTTCGTAAAGTTTTAATCGATAACTTATCTCAGTATGAAAATATTGAAGTTGTGGGATATGCCATCAATGCATTTGATGCACAACGAAAAATTCCAATGTTACATCCAGATGTCATTACATTAGATGTGGAAATGCCTGGAATGAATGGTATTGATTTTTTGAAACAAGTTATGCCAAAATATCCCATTCCTGTCATATTGGTTTCTTCTTTGAATATCACTGTATTTGAAGCATTGTCTGCAGGTGCAATAGACTTTGTCAAAAAACCAGATATGTCAAAGGAATCTTCTTCAGCATTATTTCTCAAAGATTTGGTACGCAAAATTTCTATTGCCTCCAATTCAAAAGTACGTGTTGCAAAACCGCAACCTGCTACAAGAAGTTTTTCACCTTTACAAATGCATTCTGCATTGCAGCCTTCACGTTTGTCCTCGATTGTCATTGCCATAGGTGCTTCTACTGGCGGTACAGAGGCAACACTCAGTATACTAAAAGATTTACCTGCTGATATGCCAGGGATTGTAATTACGCAACATATGCCTCCTGGTTTTACAAAGATGTATGCTGAACGTTTAGACCGTTTATGCAAAATCAAAGTAAAAGAGGCTGTGCATGGAGATAAAATCGTTCCAGGTCTAGCACTATTGGCACCTGGTGACCAACAAATGAAAGTTGTAAAAATCGGTGGAGAATATACGGTAAACTGCTTTGATGGAGAAAAAGTCAGTGGGCATAAACCTTCTGTAGATGTATTGTTTGATTCCGTTGCGGATGCAGTACGTCATGATGCCATCGGTATCATATTAACTGGTATGGGGCATGATGGTGCTACAGGTATTTGTAAAATGCGTAGCAACGGTGCTTACACAATTGGACAAAACAAAGAATCCTGTGTGGTTTATGGTATGCCTATGGTTGCTTATAACTTAGGTGGCATTTGCATACAAGCATCTTGTGAACAAATACCCAATCTTATCATGCAAAGGTTAAAAACAATGAAATAATAAAAAATGACAGTTTGTTACTTACAAACTGTCATTTTTTGATTATTCCATATTATAAAAATGTTTTCCCACAAACTTTTT
>JAHHTV010000128.1 GCA_020024395.1 Anaerotignum sp.
TTTATAATGTGTGAAAAAACCCCTTTTTTATAAAGGGGTTTTTTGATTAAAATTCTTGCAATAATGAAAGTATTGTTAGTAAACCCGCAGTTTGTACAGCTTGTGGAGATAATGCTGATGTATTTTCGCCGTTTTGTTGACTACGTGTTTCCAAAAAAGAGCCATCAGCAGAAAGATTTTGCACATTTTCTGCGATTTGCGATACCGTATGCCGCAACATGAGTGTACGACAAAGCATATCCATGCGTTGTTGACCTGCGGTGTCCAAAAAAGGCGAAACAGCACGCAATAATGTCACTTCTTTGGGTGGGTGTTTTGTGGCAGCATCTTTTTGTGCAGAAGCAGCACTTCTGATTTTGCAGAGATACTCCTGCTCCATTTTTTGGTGTATGGCTTCTAAAAAAGTGCTGGTTTCTTGTTTTGCAAAATCGTTGTTTTGCAATGTTTGTGCCAAATTGTATAACGTATTCTCTTTCAATAGGGTTACTCCTTTCTTTCGGTTAGGCAGTCTGGATACACCAATAATCCATCTTGCAATGCAGCCGTATGGCAAAGCTGTTTTTTGATTTGTGTTGGTGTCAAATTTGGGTTTTGCTCTAAAATGCAAGCGGCAATGCCGCTGATGGCAGGTGTTGCCATAGAAGCGCCACTCATGCAGATATAATGGTTTTCTATAATTTTGTTTGTGCTGCGATTTGGCAAATTAAAATTGTAATCAGGAGAAAGTACAGAAATGATATTTTCCCCATATGTCCATATGTCTGGCAATGTAGTATGTGTATTTGTAAATTTTGAAAACCCTTTGGGTGGTACAAAATAGGATTTGTCCTCCCAAGCACCAACAGAAAGTATTTTTGGGCTGAGCGAAGGTGGTGGACAAAAACGATGGTTGCCTTCTGGATTTGCCGCCGCCGCTACAACCACAATACCTGCATTCCATAATGTTTCGACAGCATTTGCCAAAGGTTGGTGTACTTTTCTGTCATTTGTACCGATGGATAAATTCACTACTTTAATATTATATTTTGTGGCGTTGTCCATTATCCATCGCATTGCCTGTACGGCTTTGTAAGATGTGCCTTGTCCTTGAAAATCCAATATTTTTAATGCAATGATATGTGCATCAGACGCAATGCCGCTATATTTCCCATAAGAAAGAAACCCGTTACCACAAGCAATGCCTGCAACGTGTGTACCGTGTCCGTTATCGTCATATGGTTCTGTACGACCATTTACGAAATCACGAAAAACAGCAATGCGATGATATGGTTTTGTAAAATCCGCCACAGGAGAAATACCAGTATCCAATATTGCAATACCAATGCCTTTGCCTGTGGGGATGTTTTGTTGTGTTGTGTTCATGGCAGACCCTCCTTTGTGTTACAGTATGTGAAAGTTGGGTTTTTGCCATTGTGAAAGGTATTTTTTTACAGTGTGTAACATATCTTTTTTAAGAAAGGAAGGGGGCGGGGTATTGTGGAGGAAAATGAACAAGATATGTTGGCAATGATGGAACGGTTCCGACGTTTGCAGAAAATCATGCAACCACCACAAAATACAGTGGCTTTGCCACAAAAAGAAGAACCAAAACAGCCTTGGGAAGAAAAAAATGAAAATATGCTTTTGGCAGCCATTCCGTTTTTGGACTTGGAATATCAACAAGGGATTTATGTGCTGGTGCGTTTGATGGAATTGCGAAGGGTACTAGATGGTGGTTTGCTTGTGGCTAGAAACAAAGAAATGTTGCCACCTATGGTGCGGCGGCGTCGTATGTTGACAGCGGTCAGACAATACTTATCACAAACAGAACAATCACAACTGGATAATTTGTTAAAAATGATGGATATGAAACAAATTATGGAACAAAAGGAGGTATTAGATGGAAAATATATGGACAAAACCCGAAATACAGGCATTGGGGGCGGAAAGAATAGCCATTCTCAAAGAGGCACAGCAAAAATGTGAAGGCAAAACAGGCATGGCAAGATTGGATGTATTACTGGATTATGGCGAACAACTGGCACAAGGCAAAAAATTGTCAAATGCAGAACAAAAAGCGTTGCTTACAGTATTGACAGAAAGTATGTCACCACAAGAAAGATGTCAGCTGGAGCAAGTGATGACAATGATGGGTATGCAGTGAAACAAAAAAGGACTTTTGTAAAAAAGTCCTTTTTTGGTATTAACAACAATCCCAGTTGTATAGAATATCATTGAAATTTTTGTTTTCCAAATCTTTTTTGTTGATAAAGAAATTGCAAACGCCACAATCTCCCCATAAAATATCTTCATCAGAGTCCATTTGGAATAATAATGTGTCATAGAAAATATCGTTTTCATTTAGTTCAAAACTTTCATCATCTTCTCTTGGGTCAAATTGTGTAAAAAAAGGATAGCCCAAAAGCCAATGATTTGTGGTATCACATAAATTATCGTAAAAATCATCGAAATCTTCGCCAAATAAATCGTCAGGGGTACATGGTAGTGGTTGTTCTGGCAATATTGCTTTGACGGCTTTTTGAAATATGGTTAAAAAACGTGCATCTGACATATTCATAGAAACGGTTTTCGGGGATATGGTAACACCGCATGGCTCGCATACAGGGAACATGTCCAAATCGTCCAAACAAAATGAAATACCCATTTGTGCTAATGCTTGTTCTGTGATTGAGGTATCAATGGTTTCATGATATACCACTGCAAAATCTTGGTTCATAATCCCCCAACCAGATTCATCATTTGCAATGAAAAATTGCAACATACCATTTGTGGGCAGTGGTGCTGAAACACTGTCTTTGTCAAAATTGAATTGTGCCAAAAGTAGCATAGGGTTTCCGTTTACATCTTTTGGATATGGCTTTGTGTTGTCCCAATAAGGTAAACCAGCAAATTTGCTGTCAAAAATGCCTGTGGGTGCATCAGGTGCTACGGTAACACAAAAAGCATTCTGTTTGGTTTCTTTTTCGATAAAATGTAGTATTTTTTGCATAGTTTCATTTTTCATAATCTATCACCTCTTTTGGTATCAATAACAATCCCAGTTGTATAAAATGTCATCAAATTTTTTATTTTGCAAATCTTGTGGTTTGATGAAGAAATTGGCAACACCACCATCGCCCCACATTACATAATCTTCTTGTCTGTCATATTCGGAGTCCATTTGGAATAATAGTGTGGTATATGCAGAAAGTGTTTCATCATTTTCTCTAGGGTCATATTGTGTGAAAAATGGATGCCCCAATAAAGAATGTCCGCCAATAGGCAATGCATCAAGCAGTTGTGTTTGTTCTTGTTCAGTTAGTATTTTGTAATAAGGCATATCCTGAATATCTTTTTGCAATACTTCGCTTGCAATTTCACAAAATACATGATTGAACTGTTCATTTAATGTACCCATGCAAATTTGTGTGGGTGTAATGGTAATACCCATTTCAAAGGCAAGCGGAAAATCGTCAAAAGATGGTATATCCCAAGGAATATCCAGTGCTTTGATTTGTGCCTCTGTGACAGATGTGTCTATGTTTTCGTGATATATCACACGAAAACCATCTTGTTTTGTGGGATTGTCAAAATCAGCACCATAAATATCATCATCAAAAACACGAATAAAAAATTGTAACATACCTTTTGTGGGCAGTGGCTCGGACACTTTGTCTTTGTCAAAATTGAATTGTGCCAACAATGCCAATTTATTGCCGTTTGTATCTTGTGGGTAGGGCTTTTGCAAATCCCAATAAGGCACACCACCAAATTTGCTGTCAAAAACACCCGTGGGGGCGTTTGTGTCTATGGTAATACGATAAGCATTCTGTGCCGTTTTTGTTTTTAATTTATCTAATATTTTTTGTACCAGTTCACTTTGCATATCTGTCAACCCTTTCCATATCAAGTACAATCCCAGTTGTATAAAACATCATCAAATTTTTTGTTTTGCAAATCTTCTGGTTTGATGAAGAAATTGCAAACGCCTGCATCACCCCATATGACATAATATTCGTTATGGATGTATTCGGAGTCCATTTGGAACAGCAATGTGGAATATGCCGCAAATGTTTTGTCCTCTCTTGGGTCACATTGCGTAAAATACGGATAGCCCAGTAGAGAATGTCCATCTGTTGCCAGTTCTTCATAAAATGTGTCTTCTTCTTCTTCATCAAGTATGTCGTAATAAGGTACATCATGAATATCCTTTTGTAACACTTCGCTTGCGATTTCACAGAATATTTTGTCAAAATTAACGTCTGTACAGTTGATGGAAATTTCTTGTGGTGTGATGTCAATGCCAACTTCACGCAGTAGCGGAAAATGCTCCAGAGAGTGTGTATCCCAAGGGATATCCAGTGCTTTGATTTGTGTTTCTGTGACAGAGGTATCAATGGTTTCATGATATACTACACGGAAATTTTTTTGTTTTGTGGGATTGTCAAAATCCAGACCATATAGATAATCTTTATCTTCTGCAATCAAAAAGAATTGCAACATACCTTTTGTGGGCAGTGGCTCGGATACTTTGTCTTTGTCAAAATTGAATTGTGCCAACAATGCCAATTTGTTTCCATTGGAATCTTGTGGATAAGGTTTTTGCAAATCCCAATAAGGTACACCACCAAATTTGCTGTCAAAAATACCAACGGTTTTTTCTGGTTGTAATGTTAAGGTATAGGCTGGTTTTTTGGTACGTTGTTTGATGGTATCAAGAAGTTGTTGCATTTTTGCTTCCATAAAAAAGAACCTCCTTTGTTTTTTATTTGTAGTATATCATAAACAGTAAAAAAATACCAGAAAAAATAGAACATATGTTCCAAAAAAGATTGTTTCATTATCATA
>JAHHTV010000129.1 GCA_020024395.1 Anaerotignum sp.
TACGAATTCTAAAAACGCAAAATTAAAAAATGAAAATATATATCATCTAGGTATATATGCGATATTGCATAAAAAAGAAAAAGTACAACTAGTACAGCATAAACTAAGTTGAAAGGGAGGTTGAAAATTATGAAAACAAATACAAATAAAGTATGTAAGAGTGTATTCAAGAATGGACGTAGTGAACCTACATGTGAGCATTTTACAAAGGTATGGATTGACATGATTAATGGAATAGAACGAAGGAAAGAAGGAGTTATTGTTTGTAAATAATATGAAGACGACCCTGTATTCACTATGCAGGGTCGTTTATAAAAAGGAAAGGAGTTTTATCTATGAAAGCAGCAATCTACTGTCGTTTATCTGAAGAAGATAGGAATAAGTCAAATGTAGATGATGACAGTGCAAGTATACAGAATCAAAAATCTATGCTATTGGAATATGCACATTCTCAGAACTGGGAAGTATATCATATCTACAGCGATGATGACTACACAGGCGCTGACCGCAATCGACCGGAGTTTCAACGCCTTTTACAAGATGCTGAAAACAAACAATTTGACATTGTGCTATGTAAAACACAGTCACGATTTACACGTGAATTGGAGCTTGTGGAGAAATATATTCATGGGTTATTCCCTTTATGGGGTATTCGGTTTGTTAGTATTGTAGATAATGCGGATACAGATATTAGGGGGAACAAAAAATCTCGTCAAATCAATGGGCTAGTAAATGAATGGTATCTGGAGGATATGTCTGAAAATATTCGTAGCGTTCTGAAAAATAGACGTGAAAATGGATTTCATATTGGTGCTACTGCATTATATGGATACAAAAAAGATCCTGATCATAAAGGACATCTAATTATTGATGAAGAAGCGGCAAAAATTGTTCGAGAAGTATTCACACTATTTTCTCAGGGCTATGGAAAATCTACAATTGCCAGAATGCTCAATGATAGAGATATTCCAAACCCAACGGAATATAAAAGGCAAAAAGGAATCATTCTATCTCCCCCAAAACAAAAAAATAGCACGCTATGGAAATATTTTTCTATAGCCAATATGTTAGCAAATGAAATGTACATAGGTAATATGGTACAGGGAAAATATGGAAGTGTATCTTATAAAACAAAGAAAAACAAACCTCGCCCAAAAGAACAGTGGTATCGTGTAGAAGGTACACATGAACCAATCATAGAAAAAGAATTGTGGGATAAAGTGCAAGCAATGCGCGAACAAAAAGCAAAGCCTTTTACAACAGGAACAATAGGGCTTTTCTCTAAGAAGGCACTTTGTGCAGAATGTGGCTATGTTCTTCGTTCTGGAAAACGTGGAAAATGGCGATACCTTACCTGCCCCAACCGCTCTGTATCTAAAGATGCTTGCGAAGGTGCATTTATTTCTGTTGAACGTCTAGAGCGTAAGGTAATCGCAGAATTAAAGCGGCTGTCAGAAGAATACTTGGATCAAGATGAATTGGAACGTAATATTACATGCAGTAATCATTATGAAAAACAGAAACTTTGTCTACAAGAAAACATGACAGTATACGAAAAAAAGATACAAGAATATGGAAAAGCAATTCGTGAATTGTATATGGACAAAGTAAAAGAAATTTTGACAGAAAGTGACTATTTGGATATGGTAAAAGCGTTTACTTCTGAAAAAACCAGACTAGAAAAAAATCTGATAGATGCAAAGGAAGAACTGACAGAAATAGAAGCTTGTATGAAAATGGGAAATCATAAAAAAGCGTTGATTGAGAAATATATGAATATTGAACATTTGACAAGAGAAATGGTTGACGCATTGATAGACCACATTGATGTTGGTAGAAGAATACCAGGAACAAAGGATGTGCCAATTACAATTTATTGGAACTTTTAAGGACAGCGAAAAAGAATCGCTGTTCCTTTTTTGTCTATAGTCTATACTTTATTTACTATTTTTGATAAATTACATGATATATGCATATAGAAATCATATGGTGTTTCTTTCCTATTTGATTTTTAGAATGGAATATGTTATCCTATATACAAATATAAAATGGATGCCGAAGAATCCCCTGATTCTTTGGCATTTTGTGTTTTTCGCAACAGGTTACACTTACAAATGTGCAGCATCTGCGGCTAAATCCTCATATAAATCGGAAATGGGGTCGCCTTTTGATTGTAACGCAGAGGCACTAAACGGCACACCAGCGGCAGAACAAGGATATACACCCAAACCATGATTGACATAATAAGCATCTAAACCAGCATCTATGATTTGTTGTTTTGTCAATCCTCTGGTGAGTTGATAAAATATAGTACCCATCATTTCTTCATGTGCAAGTTCTTCAGTTGCAATGTCATTGAGTGTAGCTTTGGCTTCTGGTGTTACCATTGTAAATCTTTGGCTTAGATAACGCATGGCAGCGCCCCATTCACCATCGCCGCCACCATATTGTTCCAACATGATTTTTGCAAGACGTGCATCAGGTTTTGTGATTTTGATGGGGAATTCCAATTTTTTTTCAAATATAAACATTTATCGACACTCCTTTCCTGCCAAAGATGGATTTGCAATAGCTTCCCAAGGCCAAGGATTGTTTTTCCATTGCCAATTTTGCGTATCAGCGGCATAACTACGAAAAGAACAAAGTGGGCCATATAGACGTTCATATTTTATGCGGAGTGTGTCAGCGGCTTCTATGATTTGGTTATAAGCGTTTATGGCTTCTGTTTCTGTGGGGTGTGTGTTGAGATATAATCCCAAATCCACAGCGATGAAGTCTAGTTCCATCAATTTTTGCAACAGCATTTCTTGGTTCATCATTTCTTGGTTCATCATTTCTTGTTCCATGCAGAACCCTCCTTTGCATATTGTTTTAAGTGCATACCTTGTGTGTAAGGCATGACCAAAGAGGGAAAGGCAGTACCACATACTAAGCCTTGTTCTGGTGCAAACTGGGTTTCATAATCTTGTATGGGGACATAGGCTTGAGCCAAACCAACTTTTTTGCGTATGCAATCATTGCAGTTTGTGGGAGGGAGTGCATATTCTGTAGGGGCTGGGTATTCTTCCATAATGTCTGTGTCAAACAGAAAATCAGTAACAACTTCTTTCATGACAGTGCCTCCTTTTTGATTATACTGTAACATATGAAAAAACATAGAAAGTGTGCAAACAAAAAAGGAACTTTCTTTTTTAGAAAGTTCCTTTCAAATCAAATATGATTTTTATTTGTTGGATTCTTGTACAGATACAGGTTGTCCTTGTTTTGCTGCTTTTTCACGTTTCAAGTTTTCAAAGAAGATATTGCTTTCTTTGATAACAATAGGACTAAGCAATAACAGACCAACCAAGTTGGGGAATGCCATCAATGCGTTTGTGATGTCTGCCAGTATCCAGATTGCATCCAATGTCAAGTAAGGTGCAACAGCAATACAAATTACATACAAAACACGATAAATAAAAACTAATTTTGTGCTACCAGAGAGGTATACCAAACATCTTTCGCCGTAATAGCTCCAACCAATGATGGTTGTGAAGGAGAAGAATATCAAACCAATAGATACAATATACAAACCAATATTGCCAGGCAATGCTTGTTGGAATGCTGTGTTGGACAACAAACCGCCATCCAAAGAGCTGGATTCCAGCAAACCAGAAGAAATGATAACCAATGCTGTCATAGTACAAATGATGATGGTTGTCAAGAATACACCAATCATAGATACCAAACCTTGACGAACAGGAGAGTTTGTTTGTGCAGCAGCAGCAACAATAGGTGCACTACCCAAACCAGCTTCGTTGGTGTAGATACCTCTTGCAACACCAGTTCTCATTGCAGTTGTTACAGAAATGATAATGGTACCAGCAACACCGCCACCCATAGCATGAGGTGTGAATGCAGACTGGAAGATTTGTGCAAATGCAGCAGGTACATATTCAGCTTGCAAAATCAAAGCTACAATACAACCCAAAATATAGGCAACTGCCATAACAGGTACAACCAATTCTGCTACTTTGGAAATGGAACCAATACCACCAAATATAACAGCAGCAGCCAATACAGTGATGATAATGCCCAAAATCATAACAGGAACATTAAAAGCATTGTTTACAGATTCTACGATAGCATTTACTTGAGGGAATGTACCACAGCCCAATAACGCTGTGAATATACCAAAGAATGCAAATAGACAAGCTAACCATTTGAATTTTTTGCCAAGACCCAATTCAATATAGTACATAGGGCCACCAGCAACCTGACCATTTTGGTCTTTTGTTCTATATTTTACAGCAAGTACACATTCTGCGTATTTGGTAGCCATACCAAAGAAAGCAGAAAGCCACATCCAGAATAAGGAACCAGGACCACCAGCACGCAAAGCAGTTGCAACACCAACGATACTACCAGTACCAATGGTTGCAGCCAGTGCGGTACACAAAGAGCCTAATGTGGATACGTCGCCTTGCCCTTCTTCTTTTTCAAAAAGATATTTAAAAGATTTGTTCAAGTGTAAAATCTGAACACCTTTCAAACGTATGGTGTAATACAATCCAGTAAATAAAAGCAAAACAATGGTAACAGGGCCCCATACTACACCCTGTATACTTTTTAAGATTTCGATAAATCCGTCCATTTATAGTTCTTCCTTTCTAGTATACGATTGTTTAAAAAATAATAAAACGCACATAAAATTTATCTTACATTTCCCTCCCTTGTGTATGTATGTATTTATTTAATTTAAAAAATAACATTTTTGAAAAATAAAAATATAATTTATTCTATGAAGCATTTTGTTTTTTGATAAATTTTCGTGCAGAAATATGG
>JAHHTV010000013.1 GCA_020024395.1 Anaerotignum sp.
ATCATACTTTGTTTCTTTCCAAATATCTATACAAAAACAAAATTTATTCCATAAATAAAGACTGTACTGCCGCTTCATAAGAAACAAAATCATTTGCCTTTTTGATTTTTTTCAGTATTTTTGTTTCTTCTGGCACCAAGTTTGCCCAATATGTCCATAATTCTTTCATTTTGAATAATGTATTGCGTTCTTGTTGCATCATAATTTGATATCCTTCATACACCGCCTTATGGAATTGTTGCCATTCTTGTTTTGTCATTGGCAACCCGCCTTTGATTTCTCGTACCAGTGCAGGATTACACAACAATCCCCGTCCAATCATCACACTTTGTATACTTGGAAACTGGCTCATACACATTTCATAATCTTGTTTTGTCAAAATATCTCCATTATAACATAATGGTAATTTTGTTTGTTTTGCCACTTCTGCAAATATATCATAATGTGGTGTATATTTGTAATAATCTTCCCGCACCCTTGGGTGCAATATCCATTCTTTTATGGGATATTGCTCTAGTATTTGCATCAAATCAAACACTTCTTCTGCTTTTTCCATACCCAATCTTGTTTTCAGTGAAATATCCAAATTGCATTTTGAAAACACTTCTTCCAAAAAACATTCCAAATCAGCAAGTCTTGCCAAAAAACCGGCACCTTTTCCCTTTGTCACAACTGTACCTGACGGACAACCCAAATTCAAATTCACTTCTGTATAGCCCATTTCTTCCAGCTCTTTGCACACATTCAAAAAATGTTCCGCTTTATTTGTCAACACCTGTGGCACCAAACAAATATTTTGATTATTTTCTGGTAAAACATCTCTTTTTTCTTTGCGGTTCAGGGCATGGTGTTGTGTTGGAGAAACAAAAGGGGCAAAATATTTTTCTACAGATGGAAAATATATTTTGTGTGCATTGCGATACACATATCCTGTAATCCCCTCCATTGGTGCAAAATAAATGTTCATATAACAGTATCCTTTCTGTGTTTGCATCTAAAAATCATTTCTTTTATGGTTTTTGTATAGGTATATTGTTTTTGTTGGCTATATATCGAAGGCATACCACAAAACACATGCATTGCCAAACACACAACCACAAAATATGGCAAATACACAAAACCAAACAATTCACACCCTGTCCATATTGGTGCAAATAATGTATTGGTTGCACTACCAAACACTGTCACAAACCCCAATGCTGCCACAAACAATACAGGCAAACCAAATATTTTTGCAAGCACAACCCCCAATGTTGCACCAATGGCAAATGATGGTGTTACTTCCCCGCCTTGAAAACCAATGGATAATGTAAATGCAGTCAAAAATAATTTCCATAACCAATCATATGGATAAATTGTTTCATTTGCAAAAGCTGCTGCAATCAAATTGGTACCTAACCCCGTATATCGGCCATCATGTAGCACCCAAATCAATACACTCACTATCATACCACCAAAAAAAATACGCCAATATGGATTGGGTACATATTTTGTTGTATATTTTTTGATATATCGCAATGCAAAAACAAACAATTTTCCTGCCAAACCAAACAACAGCCCCAACAAAATCAAATACCCTATAGCATGCCATGTAAATGGCATACCATCTGTCAATTCTGTATGAAATTTATGAACACCCAACATATGCCCTACCAAATATGCTGTCCATGCTGCTGTAATCATTGGCACAATCCCTCGCATTGCCCATTTTCCCACAACCAAAATTTCCATTGCAAAAAATATCGCTGCAATCGGTGTTTGAAACAATGCCGCAAACCCCGCTGCCATACCAGTCAACAAAAAAATATGTCTGTTATCCTCTACATCAAACCTTTTTCCAATATGGTGTGAAACTGTCGCACCAATTTGCACTGCAACGCCTTCTCGTCCTGCACTACCGCCAAATAAATGTGTCAACCATGTACTCACAATGGCAAATGGTATCAATCGTAATGGAATATCTTGTTCTTTGCGGTGTCCCACAGACAATACCAATCCCATACCTTCGCCGCTACGACCACCCCATTTTTTATATGTTGCTACCAACACCAAACCAAAAACAGCCAAAAACGGCAACAATATTTTTATGTGTGTATCTCGAAATTCAGAAATCCAAAGCAATGTATTTCCAAATATTGCAATCACAATACCTGTTGCCACACCAATACCCACACCAAAAGCGGCTAACAAACATTGTGTTTTCCACGATTTCAACATATATTTTTGCAAAACAATCCTGCTCCTTCCAATAAAAAAGCCAATGGCCCTGCATTGTACAGAAGTCATCAGCTTATATTCGCACTTTTGGTTTCCCAAGGGAGAACTTCATTCCCTTTGTTCAGTATAGTATATTCTTTTTTTATTGTCAATTATTATTCTGTTTCTTTTTCGCCCCACAAATCTTTTGCATCAGATAAATCACGCAAACTAAGCAAATATTTTTCTACCATATATATAGGATTATAAGAACGTTTTGCTTTTCGCATACCTGCAATGCCCATATCTTCTTCTCTGTTAATATATGTGACATCTTGGCATTCATGCAACACATATTGTTGGTTAATCATGGGATATAATCCATCCATGTCTGTATCTGCTTTTTCAATGTGTATCAACTGCATATCTTCTCTGATACGTTCTCCCACTGTAAACGCTTTCAACTGACCATTTACAAATATGCCACCACCTGTCAATGATAAAGCGTCCATATTTTGCAATGCCAACAACACAGATTTTTTTTCATCTTCTAAACCTTGTGTTTCTTCTCTTTCAGAAAGCCATTTTTCATATAATGCAATGCAATCTGGTATCATTTCTTTATCCAATTTTTTATACACAAAATCAGGGTGTTGTGACAAAAATTTATTGATATGATTTCGTTTACCATGTAATTTTTTACCTTTTAATGTGGCAAGGCTTTCTCTTTCATACACATAATCCCAAGCAATATCCGTTTCCATCACATACAATTCTGGACACGCTGCTTTCATCATATCTTTAAATTCTGTCCATACAGAGCGGAATGTCGGTTCTACACTTATTTCTTTCATATAATCCACTGCATCATAAATGGCTTTTTTATAATCCACAACGGTATTTTTTTTCGGAATTGGTGCCCAAAAAAACACAGGTACATTTTCAAAATCCAATTTGATATACAGCACATTATTTTTTTCTGCATATTCCATTTTGCCTTCTGTGCCCCATATAAATAAATTGGCAAAAGTTAAATCTGAACAATCTGCTTTCCAAGGTTTTGTATAACTTTCAATCAATGTTTTTGCTTCCAGTGTAATGGGCTTAAAACAAAACCCGTTTTTACAATTTAATTCCGTTTCCTTTTCCAAACAGGATACGTTTGACATATTATCCGCCTCCAAAAAATTTTAATATTCATCTACAATATAACAATCTACCATTGGCAATGCTTTTGCAATTTCTGCAAAACCTGCTGCATCATGTATCATAATACCATCTTGTAAATCTTCTAACGAAGTATAGCCTACCAAAACCTGCAACAATCTTCCTGCTTCTATGGTAAATGCAGGTTTTTTATCGCTTCGTTTTCCATTTAATGTAAAACAACCATTGTTTTCAGTCACAACATCATCTTGTACAGCAAATGCAGCATTTGATTGCAATGCCAATGCTTGCAACAATGTTTCTACACAAACCAGCCCCATAACGCCTTTTTGTTTGACTTCTTTTTTACAAAAATCAAATGCAACATTTGTTTTTGTATACAATTTTGCAGAAAAAGAAAGTCCTTTTGCTTGTGATAATATTTCCTGCAATACCATTTGTATTGCTGCATCATCACCCACTGCTTCTACGCAAGTCACTTCTGTTTCTGTTTGATAATAAAATACATAACCAAAACAATTTTCATTTTGATATGCTTTGCACATACCACCATCTGCATTGTAATCTTGACATTTTCTCAAAAAATCTTCTTTGTTTCGCCAAATCATACCACTATATTTTTTTGCAAATGCCACATAACCATCATATAACATTTCCCACTGTTTTGATGTGACTGTCATCACATTTTTTTGTGGTTGTACTTGTGGTATTGTTTCTGTTGTCAAATAGCAGGCATCTGCTACAGGATAATGCCCAAATGAAAAATAACTTTCCAAAACCGCTGGTGTATGTACGGCAACGGCATATCCTTTTTGACGCAACAAATTCATTTCATAACGAAATATTTTGTTCATATAGCCTTTTTTTCGTTGTGTTGGGTGTGTGCAAACACCACAAAGCATCACACCTTTTACTTCTTTTTCTCTAATACCCACTGTATAAGGGAATGCTTGCATACAAGCTGCAAACTGATTGTCTGTTTCTAAACAAACACAATGGTCAGGTAAAAAGCGATTTTCAAAAAACCATTGACAAAATGCATCGCTATCACCAAAACAAGTTTGCCACAAATTACGATATGCTGTTGTATCTGTTTGTTTTGCCACTCTCACCTTTTCCATTGTTTTTCTCCTTTTCATAATATATTCTTATTCTACACCGCATAACACACAAAGTCAAATGATAATCATTCTCATTTGATATATTTTCCCAATATCCTATGAAAAGACAATTTATAATATTGTCATTTGTTTATTTTGCTCCATTTTTTCAATGCCTTCTTGCCATATCTTCTTAAAAGCCGATGGCAAAGCATATTGTTCTGTCATATCTGCCAATTCTACCCATACAAAAGGGGTTTCTTCTTTTTGTTCCACCAAAATATAATAACTGTCCATATGCCATTCTATATGTGTAAAAATATGCTTTTGCCCTTTCATTTGTGTAATATCCGCTTTTGATATGCCCCATTGTGCCAAAGCCATAGGCAATGCATATTCTTTTTGCACATTCGGTAGTTCCCATAAATTTGCTAAAAGCCCTTTTGCTTCTCTTTTGTGCAATGCAATTTTTTTGCCATCTGTCAAAAAACAAACCGAAAGATATTCTTTTGTGCGTGGTTTTTTTTCGCTTTTGACAGGATATTGTGTTATTGTATTTTTGTGGTATGCCACACAATATACACGCCATGGACAAATCTCACATTTTGGTGTACCATTTGGCACACAAACCGTTGCCCCCAATTCCATCAATGCTTGGTTCACATCTCCAGCAATTTCTTCTGTCAATTCTGCATTGATTTCTACTTCCCATGCTTTTTTTGTTTGTTGTAATAAAATATCTCTGTTATCTGCAAACACACGGGACATCACACGCAACACATTACCATCAACCGCCGCATATGGCAAATCAAAAGCAATCGACGCAACCGCTCCTGCCGTATAAGAACCAATCCCCTTTAATTGTAACAATGCTTTGTGGTCAGCAGGCATTTTCCCATTATGCTGTTCCATAATTTGTTTTGCTGCTGTCTGCATATTCCGCACACGGCTGTAATATCCCAAACCTTCCCACAATTTTAATATCACATCTTCTTTTGCTTCTGCCAAATCTGCAATCGTTGGCAATTCTTGCAAAAATCTTGCATAATATGGTTTCACAGCCTCCACACGTGTTTGTTGTAACATAATTTCAGAAACCCAAATATGATATGGATTTTTTGTATTTCTCCAAGGCAAATCTCTATGCCCTTTCAAATACCATTGTCGCAACACTTGCAACAACTCATTCAAATCGGCGTTTTGCATATATCCTCCTTTTATGACACAAAGCCGACGGATTTCCGTCGGCTATTATCATTCAATTTTTCTCAAATGAAATATTTTCAAATATACTTGGTATTATCCTCTATTTGTTTTTTGAATATACGTTGCCAGTATACTATATATTGTTTTTTTCTGTCAATAAAAACAATAAATATAGTATTTTACAATATTCCCTATTTTCTTTTTATACAATCTTGTATAAAAAGCCATCATTTGTTAGAATAAAAAACAAGATAAACAAATGTTGTATCAGAAAACATAATATTGTAACCATCATACATATGCATAAACTGCTTTTACATAATCAACCATCAAAAGGAGGTACTATTTATGGACAAAGAAACATTATGGCAAACTGTGCAAAACAAATCTTTATTGCAAGAAGTTGCAAAAGGCAAAGAAGTCATATGGCTCAATGACAACATTTCTTCTGCATCAAAAGCACTTTCTGATATTCCATTCACCATGGCAGATATTGATGATGCTGAGGCAAGATTAGCACGTTTTGCCCCATTCATACAAATCATATTTCCTGAAACCACATCACAAAATGGTTTGATTGAATCCCCCTTGACAGAAATTGCATCTATGCAAAAGCATTTGGAAACAAAATATCATACAAAAATTTCTGGGCGGTTGTTTCTCAAACAAGATAGCCATCTTGCAATATCTGGCTCTATCAAAGCAAGGGGCGGTATTTATGAGGTATTGAAACACGCCGAAGATTTGGCACTTGCACACGGCAAAATCAAACAAACCGATGATTACACAAAATTTGCCTCTCCTGCATTTCGTTCCTTTTTCAGCCAATTCAAAATACAAGTTGGCTCAACAGGCAATCTTGGTTTGAGCATTGGCATTATGAGTGCCGCTTTGGGATTTCATGTCATTGTGCATATGTCTGCCGATGCCAAACAATGGAAAAAAGACCTCTTGCGTCAAAGAGGGGCAGAAGTCATAGAATATGATGACGATTATAGCAAAGCTGTGGAAGTTGGCAGAAAAAATTCTGATGCAGACCCTACAAGTTATTTTGTAGATGACGAAAATTCCCTCACATTGTTTTTGGGATACGCTGTTGCTGCAAAACGTTTGCAAAAACAATTGCAATCACAAAACATCACCATAGATGCAAAACACCCATTATTTGTGTATATTCCTTGTGGTGTGGGTGGCGCACCTGGCGGCGTTGCGTTTGGCTTAAAACAGCTTTTTGGTGATGCAGTCCATGTTTTCTTCATCGAACCCACACAAGCCCCTTGTATGTTGGTTGGTATGGCTTCCGGTTTGCAAAACAAAGTTTGTGTACAAGATTTCGGCTTAACTGGTCAAACCCATGCAGATGGTCTTGCCGTTGGGCGTGCTTCTGGTTTTGTGGGTGGTGTGATGAAACATCTACTTTCTGGCATTTTATCATTAGAAGATTATCATATCTATGATTATATGCGAGATATTGTCCATACTGAAAATATTTTCTTAGAACCCTCTGCCTGTGCTTCTTTCTGGGGCGTTTCAAAACTCAATACCCCTGAAATGCAGCATTATATACAAAAAGCAGGCTTGCAAAATGATATGCAAAATGCAATACACATTCCTTGGGCAACCGGTGGCAATCTGGTACCAGCAGAAATTCGAGAAGCATATATGCACACCTACTTAAAATAATATTTTGAACAGCTTTTCCACAAGAGTATTTTTCTCTTGTGGGATTTGCTTTGTAAAGGAGTTTTTTATGGAAAAAAAGAAAACTGTATTTTTATTTAGTTTTTTCACTGTATTTTTATGGGCATCTGCATTTCCTTTGACAAAAATTGTACATGAACAATTTACTTCTAATACCATCGGATTTTTACGTTGCACATTTGCATCATTTTTTCTTATCATTATCGGAAAATGCAATCATATTCGTTTGCCACACAAAAGAGATATTCCTTTGTTTTTTCTTTCTGGTTGTATGGGCTTTACATTATATATGATATTTTTCAATACTGGCATATTGACATTGACATCTGCAACATCTAGTATTGTCATCGCCATTACCCCCATATTAACTGCCATCATCGCAACAAAATTATATGATGAACATATCAAAAAAATTGGTTGGATTTCTATATGTACTGCATTTATTGGTGTATTGATACTTTTGTTATGGGATGGTGTACTTTCTGTCAATATTGGTATGTTTTGGACATTACTTGCTGCCATTGTATTTTGTATATATAATATCATCAATCGTCATCTTTCTGCAAAAGGTTATCAAGCATTGGAAACGGTTACATATAGTATGGTTTGTGGTGCCATATTGCTCAGTTTTTGTTCTGTACAGAGCATACAACTGTTGTTTGCCTCTGATGTCAAACATATTGCTGCTTTGGTTTATCTTGCAGCATTTCCCAGCGCACTTGCATATTTTTCATGGGGAAAAGCCATGTCATTTGCCCAAAAAACAAGCGAAGTCACAAACTTTATGTTTGTCACTCCGCTGCTTTCCACAATACTTGGTTTTGTCATACTACACGAAGTCCCAAATATGGGTACATTTTTGGGCGGTGCCATCATTATTTGCAGTATTATTGTGTTTAACTTAAAAGGAAAATAATACTACTTATCCCTTGTCTGCCATGGCAAGGGCTTTTTCAAATGTTGTACAATAGTTTCCGTGGTCTGTTCTACATTTTCCACATCTTACACATTTTACTTTTTGTTGCATATCTTGTTTCCATCTTGTTATCAAATGTGGCTCTGTAAAAAATGGTCTGCTAAGTCCAATGCCTGTCAAACATTCTTTTTCTATCATATCATTGCAATGCTCTATTGTTTGAAAACCACCAGTCACAAATATTGCCATATTTCTTTCTTTTGCCAATGTTGCTGCAAATTCTGAAAAATAGCCATCTTTTTGTATGGTATACCCCTCTAGCATTTTGCCTGCCAATGTACGACATTCTATATAATTGTTTCCTGTAATTTCCACAGCGTCCACACCCCATTGTTCTAACCATGCACAAAGTATGCGACATTCTGCAAATGAAAATCCATTTTCCATAAAATCACTGCAAGGCACTTTTACAAATATGGGGAAATCATCTCCCACCACATTTCTGACTGCTTCATAACATTCTTTCAAAAACCTTGCTCTATTTTCCAAACTACCGCCATATTTGTCATTTCTACAATTATAATAAGGACTTAGAAATTGGTTCAACAAATAAAAATGTGCTGCATGCAATTCTATGGCATCAAAACCAGCATCTTTGACACGTTTTGCTGCTTTTGCGTGTGCTTGTACCACATAAGCAATATCTTTTTCTGTCATGGAAACACCTTTTGTCCCTGTTGCTTTTTCTGGAATGTCAGAAGGTGCAAATATGATACGGTTTTGTGTTTGATGTGTGGTTTTTGTGCCACCATATGCAATTTGCATCATAATTTTACTGCCATGTTTATGTATCAAGCTCGTAAATGCTTGATATTCTTTTACAAAACTATCTTCATATATCCCAAGCATATGAGGGTTTGCGCATTCTTCTTTTGTAATTCTTGTCATACCTGTACAAATCAAACCGACCTCATTTTTTGCCAATGTTTCATACACTTCTTGCAAATGTGGTGTCATATGCCCATCTTCTGTTGCTTTTCTTTCCCATGTGGCACTTCTCAAAAATCGGTTGTTGCAGTGCAATGACTTGACTGAAAACGGTGTAAAACCAATTTCCATGTTCATCCTCCTTTTATGTGTTTAGCAAAAATCCAAATTCTTCACAAATTTGTTTTGTGTGTTGTCCCAATAAAGGGGCACCTTTTTGGATTGTTGCTGGTGTCTTGCTCAATTTCATTGGATTGTTTACTGCATGATAAATACCAATACCATCATCTTGCAATATCACCAACATTTCTCTGTCTTTGATTTGCTGATGTTCCATAATTTCTGGAATTGTCAAAACAGGTGCATTTGGAATTTTTGCATTTGTAAATATTTCTTGTAATTCTGCTTTTGTATGTTTTGCAAAATAAGGTAATACTTCTGCTGTAAATGCTTCATAATTTTTGCAACGCAATGTATTATCTGTAAATCTTTCATCTTCCAATAATGCTACCATATCAATGGCACGGCAGAAAGGTTCCCAACCTGCATCGCTTGCCAAACCTGCGGAAAAATAACCATCTTTGCAAGGATATACGTCATAAGGCACCAATGTCTCTGCATCATTGTTGCCACATCTTGTTGTTTCTACATTTTTGATAGATGAGAACAATACAGGGCTTTCCATAATGCTGAACAATGTATCCAGCATAGAAACATCTACTTTTTGCCCCTCGCCTGTCTGTATTTTATGATAATATGCCATCACGATACCATTTGCCAACATCAACGCAGACAAACTATCGCCCACCGCAGGGCCTACACGCACAGGTGCTTCATTTGGAAATCCTGTCATTTCCATAATACCACACATTGCTTGTATCACATTTTCATAAGCGGGTTTGTCCCAAAATGTGCCTGTTCTGCCGAAACCAGAAACACTTGCATATATCAATCCTGTATTTTCTTTTTTCAATTCGTCATAACCCAGACCCATTTTTTCCATTGTGCCACCTTTGAAATTTTCCACCACAATATCTGCTTTTGCAATCAATTTTTTCACAAGTGCAATCCCTTGTTCCGTTTTCAAATCAACTTCCAAACTTTCTTTATTGCGGTTCATCATTGCAAAATAGCCACTTTGCCCATTTTTCAAAGGTTCCCAAGCTCTTGCCATATCGCCTGTGTCTTTTCTTTCAATTTTGATAACCCTTGCCCCAAAATCTGCTAATTGCATGGTACAAAAATCACCACTATATCCTTGTGAAAAATCCACAACCAGTACATCTTTTAATATAGACATATTTATGCCCTCCCTTCTATGATACCATCATCCAACAACTGCCTTATTTCTTCTTTGCTGTAACCAATCTGTTCCAAATAATATTTTGTATGTTCTCCCAAATCAGGTGCAGATTGTGTAAAACCACCAGGGGTTTTATCCATTTTGATAACAGTTGCAGGCATTTGTATGTTCCCCAGTTGTGCATCTTCCAATGTTGCTAACATTTCTCTTTCCAATATAGGGGTGCATTGCATTGCTTCTTTTGGTGTGCGTACTGCCCCTACAGAAATACCAGCATCACTTAACAATGTTTCCACTTCCATTTTTGTTTTGTTTTGCAATATTTCTTCCAAATCTTTTTTCAATTCTTTTTCATTTTCCCATCTGGTTGTAGCATTTGTATATTTTTCCAACAGATGTTTTGCATCTAACACATCACACAAGCTCTCCCATTGTTTTTCTGTTGACACGCTAATCACAACATAGCCATCTTTTGCTTTGTATGCATCATAAGGCGCAAAAAATGGTACACCATTGCCGCTTCTTTCTGGTACGCTGCCTGTCATATCGTATGTCACTTGTGCTGTTTCCAACACAGAGAACAAAGCATCCAATATTGCAATATCAATGGTTTGTCCTTCACCTGTTTTTTTGCGATGCACCAATGCCAAATTGATGGCAAGTGCCAAATACTGCCCACTGATATGGTCACCCAAAGCAGGGCCAGCTTTCACAGGAGAACCATCTGCAAAACCTGTTCTGTCCATCATACCACTCATTGCTTGTAATTGTAAATCCAAACCAATGGCATTTTTCATAGAACCATATTGTCCAAAGCCATTCAATGATGCATAAATGATAGAAGGGTTGATTTCTTTTATGGTTTCATAAGATAATCCCATACGTTCCATACTGCCATACTTAAAGTTCTCGCAAACAACATCTGCATCTTTTATGAGTTTGAACAATATTTCTTTTCCTTCTGCTGTGCTGGCATTCAAAGAAATGCTTTTTTTTCCTCTGTTCAAATAAACATAATATCCACTTTGTTCATTTTGTATTGGCTCCCAATATCTTGCCAAATCACCTACGCCTTTTCTTTCAATTTTGATGACTTCCGCCCCAAAATCGGATAACAGCATTGTGGCTGCACTGCCTGCGTGTGCTTGTGTAAAGTCAATGATTTTGACACCTTCCAAAGGTTTCATCTATATCTCCTCCTAAAATAAATGGAAATAAAACTGTCTTTTCCGATTTTGGAAACGACAGTTTTATTTGATTTTTACATATTATAATGTAGGAATTTCAAATGCGTCTAAGTTGTTCCAAGCATCTTCCAATTTGGTTTCACCATTTTGTATTTTTGTAACCAACTCCACAATTTTTTCATTAAATGGTGTGGGAACAGAAACTTTTTTACCATCTTGGACAAATTTTCCGTTGATTTGATTTATTTCACAAATTCTGCCTTTTGACAAATCTTGCAACATACTTGCTTTTTGTTGTCTAAAAGGTGTATAAACTTCTGTCCAATATGCAATCACTTTATCTAATTCTTCTTTTGTTTCAAAGCACACTCTGTCAGGTGTAGGGCAAAGACCAAACAATTCCACAGGTTTTACGCCCAATGCTTGTATCACTTTTGCTGCTTCCATACCAGTATAAGCAATACATTCCATTGCCTTTCTGTTATCCAAAATATCACCTACCAAACAACCCAATGCTGTCGCCAAACCACTAAAGCAAGAATTATCTGTCAATTTTGTATAGCGTACACCTCTCAAATTTTCTGTGAGTTGGCAATGACCCAATGCATCTAAAAACATTTTTTGAATTTCCAATGTTTTTTCTGTGATTTTGCCATCAGGACGACCAAAGGAAATCCCCAATGTTTCTTTACCAGATGCCAATTTGCTTACACCAGGTTCCACAAAAGTACCACTAAATTCCATACCACCGCCAACAACTCTATCCATACCTACGATTTCTGCGGCAATATCTTCAGGAATACCGTTTTGCAATGTCATGATGATTGTTTCATCATGCATGAAAGGCACTGCTTTTTCCAAAGCTTCTTTCATTGTAGTTTGTTTTGTCAAAGAAATTACCAAATCATATTTCCCTGTCAAACCATCATCATATACCGCTTTCACAGGTATGATTTCATCTACAAAACCCACAATATGTGCACCTTTTTCATTCAATGCGTCCACATGTGCTTTATAGTTATCCACCAATTCCACATCATAACCAGCTTTTGTCAGATAAGCACCAATAATGGTACCCATTGCACCTGCACCCAATAATGCAATTCTCATCATCATTACACCCTTTCTATATTATTTATCATGATATACGCCTGTTTCCATATCATATTTGCCATCTGCAACGTCATTTTTCACCATTTTGAAGAAAGAAACCACCAATGCAATACAAATCAGTGTACAAGGCAAAGCAAAAATAATCACAATTGTCTGTATCGCTGTCAGCGGGCTACCTGCCAAAATGAAACCAACAGGCATACATACCAAGAATATCGCCCACAACAGTCTCAACCATCTTTTAGATTCACCATTTTTATCCAATTTTGTCTGAGATACAGATGCCAAAACACCAGATGTCGCATCATATGTAGTTGCTGCAAACAATACAATAACTACCAGTAAAACTGCCATAATCACTTTAGACAAAGGCAGCTGACCCAACAATGTAATAATGGTTGCAGGTGCACCTTCTGTATTCAATAATGTAATCAAATCCAATGTACCTTCCATATGTGTTTTGATACCAAAACTGCTCAAAATCATGAATACTGCAAAACAACCCAAAGAACCAAAACCAACTGTACCCAAAATCATTTGTTTCAATGTTCTACCTTTTGAAATTTTTGCAAAGAACAAACCATAGAAAGGTGCATATACTGTCGAATAAGCCCACAGATATACAGACCATGCTTCCGGATACCCATTGGATACATTACCAGGATCCATCCAGCTATTCATTGTAATAAAGTTTTGCAATATAATCCCCATACTTGTTGTTGCATTATCCAATGTAAATACAATGCCAGCACCAAATATCATAATAAATACCAAAACACAAATTGCTGTAATGACATTACCATCTGAAATACGTTTCATACCTTTTTCGATACCCATGTAGGAAGTAATACCGAAAATAATTGCAATACCAAACAATACGCCTACTTTCAAAACATTGCTATCTGGAATACCAGTCAATGTGGAAATCAAAGCAGTCAACAAAGGTGTACTCATACCAAATGCAGTTGCTGCACCACCAACCAAACCAAATATAAAGCCAATATCAATAATTCTACCTAATATACCATCTACTTTATCGCCAAATGCACCACGGCAAGCTTCACTAATACGGAATACAGAGCATTTTTTGATATGAATGATGTATCCACAAGCACAACCACCAATAATATAAATTGTCCAAGCCATAAAGCCCCAGTGATAAGGCCCTAATGCTGCTGCCATTTCTGCTGCTTCCCATGTACCAGGTTCAATATGTAAAGGTGTTTGTTGGAAATAATACATCCATTCTACAAACCCCCAGTAAATTACAGTACTACCAATACCGCCACAGAACAGCATCGCTGCCCAAGAAAACAACTTATAATCTGGTTTTGTATCTGGAGAACCTAGTTTGATTTTCCCATATTTACTAAATATAATGTAAATACAAAATCCTAATGTAAAGAATGCAAACCAAATATACCAGTTACCAAAATTTTGTGTAATCACACCATTGATGGCATTTACAACTTCCATACCCTTTTCAGGATTTGCAATAATTGGTATACTCACCAATGCCAATATAATGACTGCACCCAAAAACAAAGGTATATCCAACTTGCCTTCTGACTGATCCAAATTTTTCTTATCTTTATTCATAGTGCCCTCCTTCTTTTGCCATTTTCATAACATTTTATTATTTTACAATGCCCAGTTTTTTTCTTGCTTCGGCAGGTGTCAACACATTCGCACCCAAGTCACGAATCATTCTCACTGCTTTTTCTACTAACTGTTCATTTGTTGCAAATTCACCTTTTGCAATATAAATGTTATCTTCCAAACCAACCCTTGCATTGCCACCAGCAATGATTGCCTGTGCCATCATGGGGTATTGTTCTCTACCAATGCTAAAAGCACCCCAGTTTGCACCTTGTGGTAAAGCATTTCTCATTGCAACCAAATTATCCACAGTTGCTTCTGCACCATAAGGAATGCCCATACAAAGTTGGAATATAGTTTTTTCGGAGAGCAAACCTTTACCGATTAACTCTTTTGCTTGCCAAATATGTCCCAATTCAAATGCTTCGATTTCTGCCAAAACGCCAGCAGCTGTAATTCTTCTTGCAGACTCTTGCAACATTGCATAAGTTGCCAAATATGTTGTCGCTTTATAATTGAAAGAACCACAATCCAATGTACAAATTTCAGGTTTGATTTTTTCAATATGTTTCACACGTTCCGCAGGAGATACCATATCACTGCCTGGTCCAAACACAGTAGGGTCATCTGGATGTTCCACATAATCGCCACCCATACCAGTTGTCAAATTGATGATAACATCTGTACCGCTTTGGCGAATGATGTCTACTGTTTCTTCGTACAATTCCAATCTTCTGCTTGGTGTACCATCTGCTTCTCTTACGTGAATGTGTGCCACTGCTGCACCTGCTTTTGCCGCACCAATTGCTGCTTCTGCAATTTGTTGTGGTGTAGAAGGTACATTTGGGTGTTTCAAATGGCTATCGCCAGATCCTGTTACTGCACAAGTCAAAATTACATCTCTGTTCATTTTTGTTTCCTCCACTCTTAAAAGTTCTTAAAAAGTTAAATCGTATTTGCTTTAAGCATAAAAGGACATCATTTGACTGACAATACGGCACTTTTTCTACATTATCTGACAAAAACCACAGTCACTTTCTAAAATCACAAATAGTATAAAAAAAGATAGTTTTTGATATTTTCTAACTTTTTGGGTTTATTTCATAATCATTTTTTGTTCCATTTTTTGTAAAAAAAAATATTGCACAATTCATAATACTGTTTTTCTTCTAATTGTGCTATATAAAATTTGTTACATAGTATGTTTTTAGATACCTACTTTCATTTTGTATATATTATATAAAAAAAGTGTCGTATTGCCATCATTTTTTGT
>JAHHTV010000130.1 GCA_020024395.1 Anaerotignum sp.
GGTATGATGGTCAATATCACCTTCCATAGTGACAATCAAAATGTTATCTTTTTTTCTACATTCTATATTCATAAAATGCCTCCTTTCTTTCTTACACTATACCTGATTTTTCATACATTGTTTTATATTTCGTATTGCAAATTTTTTCTTGTCCACGGAAAAAAGTACAAAGTTAAACACACTTAGACACGCACAGACAATAAATGTCCTGCATAGAATAAATCAATCCCCTTTGTAGGAGTGAGGCTATGCTTTTATACTGTTTTATTTGTTTTTTATTTGGTTTTTATTATAACGGTTCTTTTCCAAAGCCATTATCAAAAGAGGAAGAAGAAAAATGCCTAACATCATTAAAAAGTGAAAATCAAAAAGAAAAAAAAGAGGCAACTGATACTTTGGTTGTACACAACTTACGTCTGGTTGCCCATATTGCCAAAAAATACAGTACTGCAAAAGATAATGAAGAGTTGATTTCCATTGGTACAGTCGGACTGATGAAAGCCATACAAACATATAATCCAGAAAAAAACATACGCCTTGCTTCTTATGCTGCAAGATGTATTGAAAATGAAATTTTAATGCATTTACGAGCTGGAAAGAAAATACAAAATGAAATGTCATTATACGAGCCAATCGGCACGGACAGAGATGGCAATGAAATTGTGATATTGGATATTATCAATGCAGATATACCAGATTTTGCAGATAGTTTGGATTTTTCCATACAATCTCATAAAATGCTATCTGCCATACAAACATTATTGACCAAACGAGAACAAACCGTTATTTGTTTACATTATGGGCTTGGTAAATATCCGCCTTTGACACAACAAGAAATTGCAGAAAAACTTGATATTTCTCGTTCTTATGTTTCCAGAATAGAAAAAAAAGCATTGCAAAAATTACACAATGCTTTACTTTCCTAAACAGGGCAATTGCCCTGCTACATATTTTATTCTTTTTCTGAAAAATGCTTTGCTTCTGCAATCACACGCAACTGATTTTTCAATATCATAATTTCCTGTTCATCAAAACACTTTAACACTTCTTCGTTTACTTCATCTATAATTTTTGAAATCGGTGCTTCCAATGCTCTCCCCTTTTCTGTAGGTACCACACGCACCTCTCGTCTATCTTCTTTGTTAATGACACGGTCAATCAAACCTTTTTTCTGCATTCTATCCAAAACACCAGAAATGGTTGATGTTTCCAAACAAAGAATTTCAGAAATTTGTTTTGGTGTTGCAAATTCTCTTTGCCACAAACAACTCAAAACGCCATATTGTGAAGGTGTTACATCATAATCTGCTAATTTTCCATTTAAGTATTGAAATACCGTATGTTGGGCTGTTGTTAAGAGATAGTTGATACATTGTGTTAATTCCATAATTTTAACCTTTTCCTTTTCTAATATCACGCTATAAATAACTCTTGTTTACAAACCAAATTTTATATCAAGTATTTGATGTGAATTTTCGCATCATATCAAATGCTTTTACAGGCTGAGAAAATTTCATTTTTAATTTTTCTTGTGGGTGTGGTGCGGCAGAAACCGCTTCGCCTGCTTCATTCAAAATTTCTGTGACCACCATAGAGAAAGATTTTCCTTTTGCAGGCATCACCTCAATTTCATCGCCAACAGAAAATTTATTTCTTTGCTCTATCCATGCATAGCCTTGTGCATCGCTGTCTTGCTGTACCATACCAATAAAATCGTAATCACGAATATAAGAATTATTGGTATATACTTGTTGATTGCCATCTGGTTTTCCATAATAAAATGCTGTGGTATACTCTCTGTGGCTTGCTTTTGACACTTCTTCCATATATATCGGCAAATTCTTTTCATATAATGCTGAGTCTGTAAAATAATCATCAATGGCTTGTCTATATGCTTTGATGACAGTCCCTACATAAAAAGGTGTTTTCATTCTGCCTTCGATTTTCAAACTTACCACGCCAGCATCTACCAAATCAGGAATATGGTCAATCATACACAAATCTTTTGAATTGTAAATATAAGTACCTCTTTCATTTTCTTCAACAGGCATATACTCACCTGGCCTTGTTTCCTCTACCAAATGATATTTCCAGCGACAAGGGTGTGCACAAGCCCCTTTATTGGCATCTCTGCCACTTAAATAATTGCTCAACAAACATCTGCCAGAATAAGAAATACACATTGCACCATGTACAAATGCTTCAATTTCCATATCTTCTGGTATTTTTTCTCGAATTTCTTTGATTTCTTTCATGGACAATTCTCTTGCCACAACCACACGTCTTGCCCCTAATTGATACCACATTTTTGCACTTTGGTAATTGGTATTATTTGCTTGTGTCGAAACATGAATTTCCAAATTAGGAGCTGCTTCTTTTGCAACAGAGAAAACACCTAGGTCAGAAACCAAAACAGCATCTGCCCCCAATTCTGCAATTTCTTTGAAATATTCTGCCATACCTTCAAAATCTGCATTATGTGCATAAATATTTGCAGTGACATAAACTTTTGCACCATGTTCGTGTGCAAATCGAATACCTTCTGCCATTTTTTCTTTATCAAAATTTTTTGCTTTTGCACGCAAGCTATATGCTTCTCCACCAATATATACTGCATCTGCACCATATAATATTGCAATTTTTAATTTTTCCAAATCACCAGCGGGTGCTAACAACTCTGGTTTTATTTTATTCTGCATCTGTGTTTGCTCCTTCTACAATTTCTTTTTTCTTATAACAAAGTGCCATACCATCCCCAATTGGAATAATGGATGTTTCTAATGCATCATGATGTGTAATATCCCAAAGGAAATTACGCAAACGTTTGTGAATGGTACGTTGTCTACGTGGCACACTAAATCTGGTTTGTGCGATTGTACCGCCTTGTAATACATCATCTACAATCAAAATGCCACCAACTGGTAACAATCGCAAACAGTGTGGTAAAAAATTACCATACTGTCCTTTTGCTGCATCTAAAAATATAACATCATATTGCCTTTTGAGTGTTGGCAAAATATCTGCTGCATCGCCTTCTAATATTGTAATTTTATTTTCCAGCCCCATACGTTTGATATTTTTTCTGGCATCTTTGAGCATCACTTCGAAACGGTCAATGGTTGTCACAGTACCATCTTCTGGTAAATATCTACACATTAGCCCTGCCGAAAACCCAACTGCTGTCCCAATTTCCAAAATATGTTTTGGTTTTTGCATGGTCAAAAGCACACTCAACAGTCTTGCCGTTTCCAAAGGGATAATGGGTACTTCTGCGTCGATTGCTTCTTTTTGTATTTCTCCTAAAACACCATCATACATCGGTTGTACAGTTCTTAAATACGCATTCATTGTATCATCGGTTACATAATTCATAAAAAGATTTCTCCTTATTGTGTGAAACTTGCTTTATATTTTTCTTTTGCTGCTAAAAATTCTTCATTTGTTTTGCAGAATACATGATTATTTTTTCCTTGTGCTTCTACAACATAATATAAATATTCATTCTTTTCTGGATACAGTGCCGCTTTGAAAGATGCTTCTCCTGGATTTGCAATAGGACCTAATGGCAACCCTTTGTTCAATCGTGTATTATATGGGGAGTCTGTTTCCAAATCAGTTTTTGTCAATTCGTCGCCTGTTTTTCCTACAGCATATAATACCGTTGCATCAATACCCAATGACATATTTTGTTGCAAACGATTATATATCACACCTGCTGCGATTGCACGTTCTTCGTCCAATGAAATTTCTTTTTCTACCATAGAGGCAATCCGCACAATCTCATCTAATGTATAGCCGCTTGTTTTCACAGCATCTTGATATGCAGGTGTATACATTTGTTCAAATCTATCCAACATCATAGATATCAAATCATGTGCTGTTGTTTCTTCTGTCAAAAAGTAAGTATCTGGAAATAAATACCCTTCTAAACGATATTCTCTTTTTGGCAAGTCTTTCAAAAATGTATGTGGAAATGTACCATTGTTGACTTCTTCTATAAACGCATCTGCAGTACAAATACCTTTTTCTTCCACACGCTGTGCAATTTGTTTTACCGTAAACCCTTCTGGTATGGTAACTTTATTTTCGTTTTGCACAGAACCAGTTTGCAATAATGCCATAATTTGTGTATTTGTCATACCTGTATCCACATCATAATTGCCCTGTTGATATGTTCCATCATAACCATTGATTTTGCTGCTCAAGCGGAATGTAATTGTGCTGGAAATCAAATCATTTTCTTTTAATATTTTTGCAATATCTGCGGTACTTGCACCAGATGGCACTGTAATCGAAACGGTTTTTCCTGTCAAATTTTCGTCACTACCATCTGCCAGCATCAATCCTTTGGCAAAGCGAAAACAAACAAAACAAATCAATGCTGCGATTAAAAGAAACAATATCACCTTAAATCCTTTTGTCATTTTTCTTTTCCTCTTTCTTTTTGTTTTTCTGTTTACAGGTCTATCTGTTGTTTGTCTTTGCATTATTTCTTTTTGTTGTGTATCTTCTTTCTTTTTTTCTCTTGTTTTTGCTGGATATTGTGTTTTTGTTACAGTTTCATTTTCTATTTTATTACGAGATTGTGGTATTTTGGTATGTACCAATTCCGCTTCTTTTTGCAAAAACTCTGTGCGTTCATTTGACACAGATGTTGTTTTTTTTCTATTTTGCCCATAATACATGGTATCACTACGGTCACGTCTTGGAAAATATGTCGTCTGAAATTCTTCTTCTGGTGGTATATATTTTTTGTTTTGTCGTTCAGGCGGCATATTTTCTGACCGTTGTTCTTCTTGTAAG
>JAHHTV010000131.1 GCA_020024395.1 Anaerotignum sp.
TGTCGTACCTTTTTTATGCTTTATTTTTTAAAAAAATACTTGAAAATATCGTCATTTACAGATATAATAACCAGATGAAAAGAATATGAGATGTTCCTTGCGAAGGACGAAAGTCCCACCATCTCGTAAATAAAAAACAGGGGGTTTTTTTTATGCAAAAAACAAGATTTTTAGCATATACTGCAATGACAGCAGCCGTGTATGTGGTATTGACATTGGGTGTTGCACCATTGTCTTTTGGTGCTGTGCAAATTCGTTTTTCAGAAGCGTTGATGCTATTGGCATTCGTAGATAAACGATATTCCGCAGGTTTGATATTGGGTTGCTTTATTGCAAACTGTTTCAGCCCACTTGGTATTATGGACGTGGCATTTGGTACAACTTGTACAGCAATTGCATTATATGGCATGACGCATTTTAGCAAGACATTATTTGTTTCTAGTTTGTGGCCAGTATTTTGTAATATGTTTTTGGCAATCGAATTTTATTTGCTGGAAGGTGCACCCATTGTATTCTCTGCCCTGACAGTGGCTTTGGGAGAATTTTTGGCTGTATCCTGCGTGGGATATGTGATATTCCGTCAAATATTGAAAAACAAAACATTGATGGCACAATTAACAATCGGTTGAGTATAACAAAGCATAGTCTTTTGGGACTGTGCTTTTTTTTATATTATTTGCATATACATCATAACAGGAGGGGAGTGACATGAAACGGAAAAAATTGGTGTTGTTGGTATCAGCGATTGTACTTTTTGGTGGATATAGTGCAGGGATTTATGCAAATATGACACAACCACAAGAGGCATTGACACAAAAGCAAATAGATAATCCAAATACAGAAAAAAATCAAACAGAGATTGCAAAAAGTGTGCTGGAAAGCACAGGCAGAAGTCAACAATATGATTTGAATGATTTGGAAAATGTGACAGTATATGTGGGCAGTGAAGCGACAAACAGCGAGGATAATGCTGTTGTGACATTGAATTTTGGACCGAAAAATACAGTGGTTGCAGTATATCGCTCAGATGGTAGTGTATATGAATTTGCAGGAGATTTGGGGGATTTTTATGGTGTGCAAAATGTGACGTTTGTGCCTGTGGAAGGTTTGGGGAAAGATGTGGTTATTGTGCAAGAACGTGTCAATCAGTCATTGGGTTCTTTTGAAGAAACAGACGTTATAAAAGGGTATGTGTATGATGGAGAAGCATATCAAAGCGTTTTGAATACACCACAAAAAATACAATCTAGCTGGAATGATATTTGGAATAAAGGGTTAGATAATCCAAGTTTATGGCGACGTGTGACTGAAGAAACAGAAAGTAAATGGGTAGGTGGAGAAGACCCATATTTTCAAGTGACAAGATACCAAACATATTTGGAGTCAGACAATAAAGATGAAAAGATAGAACCAGAAGACGATACATTTCAACAAAAAGATGAAAGGGTTGTTGTGGAGCAGTTTTATTGGTCGCAAGAATGGCAACGGTTTATATTGAAAGAAGCCATTGAAAAAGAAACAGGTGAAAAAGTGGCGATTGTGGAAAATTTGAAAGCATCTGCATATCAATTGGCTGGTTTTGAAGATACAGAAGATTATCGGATTGTACGAAAAGATGACAGTTTTGACTATGTACGAAAAGATGAATTGCAATTTTGAATTTTCAAAAAATTGTACTTGACAAATAAAACAACAGTGCTATAATAACACTATCAAACAGCAAACCTGTGATTAAGAGGAGTAGCTTTGCATTTTGGCTTTCAGAGAGTGGTGCATTTGGTGTGAGCATTGCAGACAAAGCAGAGTGAATGGACTTATGAGGGCGGTCGAAAACGAAAGTGAGTAGTAACCGACGGGAACCGTACCCGTTATCCAAGCGGACTGTATAACATTGTGCAGAAACAAAGTGGGTGATTTTTTTCACCAATTTGGGTGGTACCGCAGGATAACCAGTCTTGTCCCATAGCAATATGGCGATAAGACTTTTTTTATTGTAAAAATTAGAAAAACAAAAAGGAGTGTATGAATGATGAAAAAAATGATTGCTTTAACAATGACAACAATGATGGCGGTTATGGCGTTTACTGGCTGTGGCGGCACACAAAAAACAGAGGAACAAAATCAAAATACAAATCAAGAACAGAACGCAGATAGTGGCGAACAATATGTTATTGGGATTTCACAATATGGACAACATGCATCACTGGATAACTGTAGAGAAGGGTTTTTGCTAGGATTAGAAGAAAGTGGATTGGTAGAAGGAAAAGACTTCATTGTGGATTATCAAAATGCTGGATTTGATGATAATATTACACAGCAAATTGCACAAAGTTTTTCTGCACAAAATGTAGATTTGATGTGTGCGATTGCAACACCATCTGCAACAGCTTGTTATGCAGCAGCAGAAGATAAAAATATTCCTGTCATTTACACAGCCATTACCGACCCTGTAGAAGCAAAATTGGACAATGCACCAAATATTACAGGTACAAGCGATAAGCTGCCAATCGATGGTCAAATGCAGTTTATTCGTGAATTACAGCCAGAGGCAAAAACAATCGGGATATTATATACAACCAGTGAACCAAATTCTGTTTCTGCTGTGAAAGAATATCAAGAAAAAGCAGAACAATATGGTTTTACGATTGAGGCTTTGGGCGTGACACAACAATCTGAAGTGGTGCAGGCAGCAGATACATTGATTAGCAAAAAAGTGGATTGTTTTACGAATTTGACAGATAATAATGTGGTGGGTGTATTGCCTTCTATATTGGAAAAAACAAATGCGGCAAAAATTCCAGTGTATGGTAGTGAAATTGAACAGGTAAAATTGGGTTGTGTGGCTTCTGCTGGTATTGAATATGTAGCTTTGGGCAAACAAACAGGCGCAATGGCAGCAAAAATACTCAAAGGAGAAGCAACCGCAGATGATATGCCTTATGAAACGATTACAGATTTCCAAAGATATATTAACCCTGAAGCATTGACAAACTTGGGTATTACAGTTTCTGATACAGTGACAGCAGAATCTATTGATGCAACAAAATAAAAATAGGAAGGATTTTTGATATGAGTACCTTATTGGATTTATGTATCAGCACATTGACACAAGGCTTTGTATATGCCTTGTTGTCATATGGTGTATATATTACATACAAAATATTAGATTTTCCAGATTTGACGGTAGATGGCAGTTTTCCGCTTGGTGCGGCAGTGACAGCGGTTTTGTTGCTGAAAGGCATAAATCCTTTTATAACACTGTTGATAGCAATGCTTGTGGGTGCTTTGGCAGGGCTTGTGACAGGGACGATACATGTCAAATTGGGTGTACGTGACCTTTTGGCAGGTATCATTACCATGACAGGGCTATTTTCCATCAATTTGCAAATTGCAGGTTCCAATTTGGCTGTGGAACGTAGCGTGGATACGATATTTTCCATACCAATGTTGCAGGATATGCCTTTGATGTATCGAAAATTTATTGTATCTTTGATATTGGCAGTTTTGGTCAAATTGGTATTGGATTGGTATTTGAAAACAAAAAATGGTTTGCTTTTGCGTGCAGTGGGTGACAATGCAGCGTTGGTAACAACATTGGCAAAAGATAAAGGGATTGTAAAAATACAAGGGCTTGTGATTGCAAATGCTTTGGTGGCTTTGTGTGGTGCTGTGGTATGCCAAGAACAAAGAGCATTTTCCAGCACGATGGGTACAGGACAAGTGGTTTTTGGTTTGGCAACAGTTATCATTGGTACAACATTATTCCGTAAATTGAGCTTTTTCAAGGCAACAACAGCAGTGTTGATTGGTAGCGTATTGTATAAGATGTGCATACAAATTGCAATTAGTATGGGATTGCCTGCAAATTTATTGAAATTGGTGACAGCGGTATTGTTCCTTGTGGTATTGGTACTTGGAAACAGACAGAAAGGAGCTGTGGAACATGCTTGAATTGCAACATATTCATAAAGTGTATAATCCAGGAACAGTGACAGAAATGTGTCTGTTTGATGATTTTAATTTGAGTGTGAAACAAGGCGAATTTGTGTCGATTGTGGGAAGCAATGGTAGCGGGAAAACATCTATGCTAAATATCATTTGTGGAAGTATTCCCATAGAAGGCGGAAAAGTTTTGATTGGTGGTAAAGATATTTCAAAAATGAGAGAGTTTCAAAGATATCGTACCATTGGTAGAGTATATCAAAATCCTTCTATTGGCACTTGTCCAAATTTAACGATGCTAGAAAATATGTCTTTGGCAGACCATAAGGGAAAAATATTTGGTTTGGGCAGAGGTGTCAACAAAGCAAGAGAAAATTATTACAAAGAACAACTTTCTATATTGGGGTTAGGGCTTGAAAATAAAATGCATATCAAATTAGGTGCATTGTCTGGCGGTCAACGACAAGCAGCTTCATTGGTGATGTCTACATTGACACCCATTGAATTTTTGATATTAGATGAACATACAGCCGCATTAGACCCGAAAACAGCAGAAATTATTATGGAGTTGACACATAAAGTTGTGGAAGAAAAAAATTTAACAGCAATGATGGTCACACATAATCTACGATATGCTGTGGAATATGGCTCAAGATTGATTATGATGGACAAAGGCGGCATTGTGATGGATAAAACTGGAGAAGAAAAAGAAAAAACAGATATACAAGATATTTTGAATATATTCACAGAAATTAGTATTGAATGTGGAAATTGATGTATGACAATAGAGGAAAAAACACCATTTTTTTTAAAAAATGGTGTTTTTTCTTGATAAGAAATTGTAAAAT
>JAHHTV010000132.1 GCA_020024395.1 Anaerotignum sp.
ACCAAAAAATAACACTTTTTTTTTGAAAAATAGTACAAAAAACCATTCAAAATATCCAAAAACTGCCTTTGTTTTTATATTGTTAAGGATTCGTTAAGAAACATAAAAAAAATGTGCTACAACAACATTGCTGTAACACATTTTTGATATCATGCTATTTCATATTTTTTCATCAGTTCATATACTTTTTGTATAAATGCTTCTCTATCCACATCTGTCACAATAAAAGTATTTTGTTCATCAAACTGTTTGTCGCTATACAAATCTGTCACTGTTTTGCCTAATGTTCTTATGCCTTTTGTTTCTACACGCACACCCGCTTTTTCCCCTTGAAACATTTCAGGACATACTGTATATAACACAGCTGCTGGGTCATGTAAAGCAATCCCTTTGTTTCCAGATTGCATATATTTTTCCATACACTTTTGCAATACATCATGGAACAATTTTGCTTGTACAGAACCAAACCCATTGATGGTTTCCAGTTCTTCTGGTGTAATATAACATTTCATTGTAACATCTAACCCACACATATGTACAGGCACACCACAACAGAACAACATATCTGCTGCTTCTGGGTCAACATAAATATTAAACTCTGCTGCTGGTGTTGCATTGCCACCCACTGCTGCACCACCCATAATCACAAATTTTTTCACCAAATTGGGAAAATCTTTGTATTTTGCCAATGCAAGTCCAATATTTGTCATCGGCGCTACTGCAATGATAACCAATTCTCCCTCACATTCTTTTGCAATACGGTACATTGCGTCCCATGCTTTTTCTTCTGGCAATTTATCATCTGGTATTGGCAATTCTACACCGCCAAAACCATCTGCACCATGAAATTCTGCTGCTGTCACCAAATCTCGAAACATTGGTTTTTCAGCCCCTTGATAAATGGGAAAATCCGCACCAATAATTTTACGCACTCTTTTTGCATTTGCTGTTGTTTTATCCACACCAACATTACCTGCAACTGTTGTAATTGCACGAATATCTAGTTCTGGTATCTGACTTGCCAACAACAGTGCGGCAGTATCATCTACACCAGGGTCACAGTCAATAATGATAGGTATTTTTTTCATGCTTTTTCCTCCCCATATGTTGCAATCGCTTCCACCAATAAATCCACAAATGCTTTGCGGTCAATGCCCATCAATACTTTTGCATTTGGTGCTTTTCCCAAAACATTGTGAAAATCTGCCACGGTTGCACCTTTACAAAAATCACCAGTTGTTTCTACTTCTACATACAAATCTCTTGATTCCATAATTTCTGGTTTTAATAAAGTTGCCACCGCCACCGCATCATGCACTGGTGCCCCTTCATAGCCCAACCCTCTATGGAATTGATAGAAAAATTCAAGCCATTCCGCCACAACCGTAGCTACAGGGTTATTTAATGCACGAATTCTCTCAAAATCTTCTGGGAATATCATTGCTTTTTCTGTTACATCCAGACCAGACATAATAATGGGAACACCCGCAGAAAACACCACATCTGCTGCTTCTGGGTCAACCAAAATATTGAACTCTGCTGCTGGTGTCCAGTTGCCATATTGTACGCCGCCACCCATCAAAGAAATCTGTGCAATTTTAGACTTTAATTCAGGATATGTCAGCAACAATGTTGCCACATTTGTCAAAGGGCCGGTTGGTACGATTGTCACTGGCTCTTTACTTTCCTGCAACAATCTTGCCATCAATGTCACTGCGTCCACATCTTCCAATGCAAAATCAGGTTCAGGCAATGCAGGGCCGTCCAAACCAGATTCCCCATGTACGGTTGGTGCAATGATGGGTTCTGAAATCAATGGTCTGATACGTCCCTTTGCAGTTGGCACATGCAAACCAATCAATGTACAAATTCTTTGTGCATTATATGTTGTTTTTTCAATGGTTTGATTGCCGCAAACAGAAGTCACACCCAATATATCCAGTTTATGGCTTCCTTTTGCCAATACCCATGCTATGGCATCATCATGTCCGGGGTCACCGTCCAATATTACAGGAATTTTTCTCATATTTGTACCTCCCAATTTTTTTGCTTGTACTATGTGAAAAGTTGGCTCGGAAAAATCCGAACCAACCAAAAATATTATAATGTTTTTTCTTCTTTTTTACTGCGATGTTTTTTCACACGACGTACCTGTGTTGCCGCATACAGTACCAATCCCAATATGGTAACTGCATAAGGAAGTGCCGCCACCAGATAAGAAGAAAATCCTTGCATACCTTCCATTTTGTTCCCCAATGCACTTGCAAAACCAAAGAACAAAGAAGATAACATGGCACCAACTGGTTCACCTTGTCCCATCGCCTGTGCAGCCAACGCAATAAAGCCACGCCCTGCAACAATACCATTGTTCCAGCTTTGAGAATAGTACATAGACATATATGCACCACCCAAACCAGCCAATGCACCAGAAATACCTAATGCAATATATTTGATTTTCAAAACACTCACGCCCACGCTATCTGCTGCATGAGAATTTTCGCCTACTGCACGAATTTGCAAACCCAGTGCTGTTTTATACAACAACACCCATACCACAGCAACCAATATAAATGCCACATATGTCAATATGGAATGCCCGGACAATATCGGCCCCAAAACAGGAATATTTTCCAGTATGGGAATATTGATTTTTGGTGTCAACATATTTGGTGTTGTCAAACTTGCTGTATTCCCTTTCAATCCTGTACACAAATACAGTAAGAACACACTACCGCCTGCACCCATCAAGTTGATGGCAATACCTGCCAATATAATATCTGTTTTCAATTTCAGTGCAAAAATACCGATAATCAGTGCCAATATAACACCTACGACCACAGCACCCAGCACACCAACTAACCAATGATTTGTCCAATATGCAATCAGCACACCAAACAATGCAGAAATCATCATAATACCTTCCAAACCGATATTTGTTACGCCTGCTTTTTCTGCAACCACTGCTGCCAAAGCTGCAAACAAAATAGGAGAAGTAATACGAATGATAGAAAAACCAAAACTTGTTGTAAATATAACATTCATCAACTGTTCAAACATTATGCATTACCTCCTTCCGCAGCAGGTTCTGCTTTTGCCAATTCTTCTTTTGTGTCTTTGACAACCATTTTCTGTCTTGTTTTTGCCATAAATTGTTCTGCTGCAAAGAACAAGAATATCACTGCCTGAATAATATCCAACATTTCTGCTGGCACACCAGCATAAATGGACATCAATTCGCAACCTCTATTCAAATAAGCAATGAAAAATGCTGCAAAAGGTACTGCAATGGGATTGTTTTTTGCCAATATGGCAACGGTAATCCCTGTCCAACCATATCCAGGCAATTCTCTCCAAAGGAATGTACCATATCTGCCCAGTACTTCAATCGCACCGCCCATACCACACAATGCACCACCAATAATTTGAGAAAGTATTACCACACCGCCAACTTGCATACCAGAATATTTGGAGAAAGATTTGTTAATCCCAATCATACGAATGGCATAACCCCAACGTGTACGGAACATGAAAAATGAAATCAGCACTGTTGCAATGATTGCCACAATAAAGCCCCATGTCAATTCGGAACCTGGTACCATTTTGTGTACTAGTGCAGTTTCCAAAAATGGATAAGATTGTGTAGCACCTTTGGAACGGTCAGCAAACACATTGTTCAAATAGTGCAATACCACATACATGATAACATAGTTCAACATCAATGAAGAAACCATTTCACTTGCATCGAGTTTGATTTTTGCAAGTGCAGGAATTAACATCAAAATACCACCTGTCACAGCACCTGCTAAAATACAGATTGCAGGGTGCAGACCTGCTGACATTGGCACATAAATTGCAATTAACGCCCCCACAAAGCCACCTGCCATGACAGTACCTTCGCCACCAAGGTTGAACTCATTAGCAGAGAACATAATACAAACTGCAAGCCCTGTAAATATAAATGGTGTCATACGCCCCAATATAATAAATATGGAATTCAAATTGAATACACCATTGCTAAAAATCGGCTGCACCAATAACGCATACATTGCTTTTCCTGGGTTATCTGCACAAATCAGTATAAATATAAATGCCACAGCAATCGCAATGGCAATCGCTACAAAACCACGCATGATTTCAAACATCAGTTTTCGCTTATTTCCCATGCTGCACCCTCCTTACTTCTTCATTGCTTTGCTGTTTCAATCCCAGCATATATTCACCCATCACTTCATCAGTCAATGATGATGTATCTTCAAAGTATGCAGAAATACCACCATTGTACATAATAATCAAGCTATCTGACAATTCCATAACTTCGTTCAAATCCGCAGAAATCAAAAGCACAGCTGCACCTGCACGGCTCAATTCTACCAATTTTTTACGGATAAATTCTGTTGCACCAACGTCAATACCACGTGTTGGCTGGTCTGCAATAATCAGTACAGGGTCAGCAGAAAATTCTCTTGCCACAACCACTTTTTGTATATTACCACCTGACAACATACCCACTTGTTGTTTTCTGGTTTTACATTTGATTTTGTAATCTTTAATCAACTGGTCAATATCTTCATGCATTTTTTTCATATCAAATAATGGGCCTTTGTTATATTTTTTATCTGCAAAACGGTCACTGATAATATTTTCCTCAATGCTTGCTGTACCTGCCATACCAAATGTCATACGGTCTTCTGGAATTAAAGAAACACCAATATCACGAATTTTTCTTTGTGGTTTGCCAATGACGCTTTCTCCATTCACGGTTGCTGTGCCGCCATCTGGTTTATTCA
>JAHHTV010000133.1 GCA_020024395.1 Anaerotignum sp.
CAACAGCCACAACAACCAGAAGAACCCAAACCCTTGAATGACCCTTCTCCTTTGTGGCTCAAACAACCAAAAGACTGCACAGACGAAGAATATAAAGCATTTTATCATAAAGTATTCTTTGATATGAATGACCCTTTGTTCTGGATACATTTGAACATGGATTATCCATTCCGCCTCAAAGGTATTTTGTATTTCCCTAAATTGGTGGAACAGATGGACGTTGTGGAAGGGCAAATCAAATTGTATTCCAATCAAGTATACATTGCCGATAACATCAAAGAAGTCGTTCCAGAATTTTTGCTTTTGTTAAAAGGTGTGCTAGACTGCCCTGATATGCCTTTGAATGTTTCCAGAAGTGCTTTGCAAAATGATGGTTATGTAGAAAAAATGAACAGCTACATCACCAAAAAAGTTGCAGACAAATTAAACCAATTATTCAAAGCAGACAGAACCACTTATGAAGGTTTCTGGGATGATATTGGTATGTTCTTCAAATATGGCTGTATGCGTGAAGAAAAATTATATGACAAAATCAAAGACGCATTGCTTTTGAAAACCACAGATGGTGTTTATGAAACTATGCAAGAATATTTGGATAAAAACAAAGAAAAACATGAAAACAAAATTTTCTTTGTCACAGATGAAGCACAGCAAGCACAATATATTCGTATGTTCCAAGAACAAGGCTTAGAAGCTGCAATATTGACAACCCCTGTAGACAAACCTTTTGTTTCTTTCCTAGAATACAAAAATGCAGGTGTCAAAGTACAAAGAATTGATGCAGACATCACAGACACATTGCAACAAAAATCCGACACAGAACAAAGCGAAGCACAAAAACAAGCAGAAGCATACACCAATACCCAAATGGAAAATCTGTTCCGCCAAGTATTGGGCAATGAAAAGTTGAAAGTAAAAGCAGAAAATTTGAAATCCACACAAACCACTGCTATGATATTATTGAGCGAAGAAAGCCGTCGTATGATGGAAATGATGGAAGCATATGGCAACAATGAAATGTATAAAGCTATGTTTGCACAAGTCAAACCAGATGAAACATTGGTATTGAACAAAAACAACACATTGATACAATACCTCATCAAACATGCGGAAGACACCAACAAAAAAGAAGATTTGGATATGATTTGCCATCAGGTATATGATTTGGCATTGATGAGCCACAGAAGTCTGAACAGCGAAGAAATGACCGCTTTCTTAGACAGAAGCAACCGTATATTAGAAAAATTGGCAGACAATCAATAACATAAAAAGGAGAATACTTTTCAAAGTATTCTCCTTTTATATTTTCAGAATTTATCTTTTTTATCAGGCACCAATAACAGCCACAAAAAATACAGTACAGTAAACAGTACCACAAAACCAACAAATTTTGCAATACTTACCCCTTGATATAAAAATAGCAAATTATACATCATACTGAAACAAAGCCCTGAAACAAAAGCTTTTCTCAGTTTTTCTTTCCAATCCATCATCTCGCCCCTTTTTATATGCCTGTCCCTTGTACATGGCTGTAAATCCGTTGTATCATCATATCCAAAGCAACCACATTGTTTCCGCCTTCTAACACAATGATATCAGAAGCTCTTTTGCTGGGTTCTACAAATTGTTCATGCATAGGTTTTACAGTTGTCAAATACTGGTTAACCACAGAGTCTAGGCTTCTGCCTCTCTCTTTTACATCACGCAATATTCTCCGTAATATTCTCACATCAGCGTCTGTGTCCACAAACACTTTAATATCCATCAAATCTCGTAAATATGGATTTTCAAATATCAAAATTCCTTCAATAAGCATGACTTTTGTGGGATGAATGGTCACTGTTTCATTGGAACGGTTATGCTGTGTAAAATCGTATATGGGGCATTCTACACTTTTCCCCTCACGCAATGCTTTGATGTGTGCAATCATCAAATCTGTATCGAAAGCATCTGGGTGGTCATAATTCAAAAGACAACGCTGTTCATACGTCATATCATCATGACGCTTATAATAATTGTCATGATAAATCACCGTTACATCATCACCAAACCGTTCTTTCAGGCGATTGGTCAAAGTGGTTTTTCCGCTTCCCGTACCACCTGCAATACCAATCACCATGATATCGTTCATCATACTGCTTCTCCTCCTTATCGTTCTTCTGTACCCAATATAATCCGAATATCTACACCGCTTGGCAAAGCTTCTGGTGCAACTTCGGTTTTTGCATTTGCAAAATAGGATATCAAATCATTCCCAACACCATCTGATTTGACTTGTATTCTTGTTTGTGATACTTGTTCTCCTGTATATGTGGTTGGCTCTGTAACGGTATAACCAGCTGTTTTGAGTTTTTCTGCAAATTGCCCTGCCAAACCATTGATACCACCACCATTGGATACTTCAATGGTCAAATGTTTGCTGTCACCACTTTCTGTATCTGTCATGTTGCCATTTGTTCTTTCACTATAAAATATCTGGTCAACCAATGCTGCTGTTTCTTCTGTATCATGTACAAAGTAGGAAACGCCCCCAATATACTGCCCTGTACCTGGTAATGTCTGCATGGTGATTTTGCTGCTATCTAATTTTTCAATATAATTTGCATATTTCATAATATCTTTCAATGAAATATCTGTTTCAATATCTTTGTATAAAATAGAGATATACTCTGGTATATTTTTCAAAATGCTTTCTGTGTTCAACACTTTATTTGCCAAAGCATCCAAAAACAGTTGTTGTACTTGTATTCTGCCTTCATCACCTGTTGGATATTTTCTAAAACGCACCAACTGCTCTGCTTGGTCGCCATTGAGTGTTTGTACACCTGCTTTCAAATCAATATACAAATCTTGTGCAGGGTCACTGTAATACATATCTTGCGGCACATCTACTTCAACACCGCCCACAGAATCTACAATTTTTCGGAATGCATCCAAATCCACTTTGATATAATGTTGCACATCCACACCCAATAAATCTTCAATCTGCAATACCGTATTTTCACAAGCATTGTCTTTGCCACTGTAAGAGTGAACAGCATTTAATTTTGTCACTTTGTTATATGCATGGTTGTGCTTTTCATAATCTTCTACAACTTCATTGCATATAGAAACACGGGTATCTCTTGGCAATGATAACAAGTCCAAACTTTCATTTGCACTATCATAATGCACCACAAACATAACATCCGTTCTTGTTCCCTCTTTATCCGTACCAAATACCGCAATATTCAATTTCATATCTTTTTTCATCAATGCATCAATCAAATTCAATTCTGCTGCATTTGTAATACCAATATATTCACCAAATGGTGACTCTCCTGTAATTTTATAATATGCAAATGCTGCACCACTAGAAAGTATCAAAAAGGACATCACAATGGAAATCACCACTTTTAGAAACAATCTGACAGGATGAAATCCTTTCTTTTTTTTGTGGTGTTCTTTTTTTCTTTGTTGATTGTATCTTTTTTCTGTCATATTTTTCAATCACCCATTCATTGTAGTATCATTTTGTGTCGTATCATCGGTTTGTTGCATATAAGACGGCATTTCTTTGCCATATATGCGATAATCCACCAATTCTTTTGTACCTTCTTCATCTATTTCAAAATATGAACCACCATCTCCCGGTACAGTATCGGTTGTAATTTCATTTGGATTGATTTTTGCAATATAAGGCACATATTGCAAAGCCACAGAAATAGGCATATTTGTTTCTGTTTTTTCCAAACCGATTGGAATAAAACGATTTAAGTTATTTACAATATCGCTATCTTTGAAAACCTTTGCAACAAATGCTTTGATAAACTCCTGTTGCACTTGTATCCGTTTTAAGTCTTTTTGAGCATAATCTTCTCGAAAACGCACCAACATTTCTGCTTTTTCTCCATCTAAAATCTGTTCTCCGGGGTATAAATCAATATATAGTCCCTGTACAGGGTCACTATAATACAGCCTGTCTTCTACATAAAACGGTACACCACCTACAGCATCAACCATTTCTTGAAAAGCATCCAAATCCACTTTGATATAATAATCAATATCCACGCCCAGCACTTCTTCCAACATCGCCACAGAAAAAGTGCTTCTGTTTCCTTCGCCTGCATAAGCGTGTAATTCTGTCAACTTACATTGTCCATATACACCATTTTTTTCAGGAATATAACGATTGTTTTCTTTCAAATATGCTATCATATCATCTGTCATAGTTACTCTGCTATCTCTTGGTACAGAAATGATATGCACTTTGCCTTCTGTCACATTAAAATTCAGCAACATATTGACATCCGCTCGAAAACCATCTTTGTCTGTGCCAAGAACTGCCACATTCAACACATCATCTGCAATTTCTTTGGGTTGTGCTGCTGCTGCCACAAAATCGGATTGTTCCGCTTTTCCTTCAAAGCCTTTCCAAACGGTATATAATTTTGCAATACCAAATGTAACTGCCAACAATGCCACAAACAATACACACATCAAAATTTCTTTTTTTCTGCGTTTTTTCTGCAATTCCATTTGACGTTTTGCTTGATTTTGTCTTTTCTTTTTTTGTGTGTTTTGTAATTGTTCTGTTTGCATTTGTTGTTGCTGCATTTGTTCTATGCGTTCCATTTGTTGTTGTATTTGTGCTTGTTTTTGCTGGATTTGGTTTCTGTGTTGCATTTGCTGCTGTATTTGTGCTTGTTTTTGCTGCATTTGGTTTCTGCGTTGCATTTGCTGCTGTAT
>JAHHTV010000134.1 GCA_020024395.1 Anaerotignum sp.
TTATTGTATTGTGCCTTATGTCAGAGGGAGAGAACGCAGTCGTACACCAGAAGATATTTTGGCAGAAATTGAAAAGCTGGTTGCAGATGGTGTGAAAGAGATTGTGCTTTTGGGACAAAATGTAAACTCTTATGGAAAAAATTTGGAAATACCCATATCTTTTGCACAGTTGTTACGAAAAGTAAATGAAATTGAAGGTCTGGAACGTATTCGTTTTATGACTTCCCACCCAAAAGATATGTCTGATGAATTGATTTGTGCTATGAAAGAATGTGACAAGGTGTGCAAAAATTTGCATTTGCCTTTTCAATCCGGCAGTTCTGAAATATTGCGTCGCATGAACAGACATTATACAAAAGAAAGTTATTTGGAATTGGTACGAAAAGTTAGAGAGGCAATGCCTGACATCACATTGAGTACAGATATTATTGTTGGTTTCCCAGGGGAAACAGAAGAAGATTTCCAAGAAACATTAGACGTCATTCGTCAAGCAAGATATGTGACTGCATTTACATTCATTTATTCTAAGCGTACAGGTACGCCTGCTGCAACAATGGAAAATCAAGTGCCAGAAGATGTGGTAAAAGATAGATTTGACAGAATGTTGCAAGTGCTTAATCCGATTGTACATGAAGTGGTAGAAGAACAAGTTGGAAAAACTGTTTTGGTATTGGCAGAAGAAATAAGCAAACACAATGAATGTATATTGACAGGACGTACAGAACAAAATATATTGGTGCATTTTGCAGGTGGCACAGACCTCATTGGTCAAATGGTACCTGTGAAAATTACAGAAAATAAAACATTTTATGCAATTGGAGAAAGGGTTATAGGTGAATAATATGGCAACTGTATTTGAATTGGCAAGAGAATTGGGCGAAGAATTGCAAAAAACACCCCAAGTAGAGGCTTTGTTGGCTGCAAAAAAAGCATATGAAGAAGACCCAGAAATTTCAAAAGCTGTGGCAGAATATACAAAAATGCATGAAGAATTTCAAGCAAAAATGCAAGCTGGTGGTATTGCACCAGAAGAACAAAAAGCATTTTCTGAAGAAATGAAAAAACGTGGCGAAATTATCAAAAACAACAAATTGGCTTCTGATTTATATGTAGCAGAAATGAATTTCAACAATTTTGTAAATTCTGTATTCAATATTGTAACAGCAACATTAGCAGGAGAAGAACCTGAACAGGCAGGTGGTTGTAATCCAAGTGCTTGCGCATCTTGTGGCGGTGGTTGTCACTGATGATTTGATAATCAAAGACAGATGATATTTTACCCGAACTCCTCTAAAAGGGGTTCGGGTTTGCTTGTAAAATAAGCAGTATCCAGAAAGATAGGGGGAGAATGAATTGGCAAAAATTACGCCAATGATGCAACAATATTTTGAAATCAAAGAAAGATATAAGCATCATTTGCTTTTTTTTCGTTTGGGTGATTTTTATGAAATGTTTTTTGAAGATGCTGTGATTGCAGCAAAAGAATTGGAAATCACATTGACGGGAAAAAATTGGGGACAAGAAGAACGGGCACCTATGTGTGGGGTACCGTTTCATAGTGCCGATGCATATATTGCTCGTTTGGTGGAAAAAGGATATCGGGTAGCAATTTGTGAGCAAATTGAAGACCAAAAGGCAGCAAAAGGAATTGTCAAAAGAGATGTTGTGCGTGAAATTACACCAGGTACTGTGACAGATAATCGTATGTTGGATGCAACGAAAAACAACTATATTATGGCGATATACGCAACCAAAACAGGATATGGTATTGCATCTTGTGATGTCACAACAGGAGAATTTCAAACAACAGAATTTCCGACGGTTTTGGCAACTGATTGTATTTTAGATGAAACAGCAAGATTTTCCCCTGCGGAAGTGGTTTGCAATGAAACATTTTTACAACACCCGATTGCAAATGAAATGAAAAATAGATTTCATATGCTTTGGAATGATATGGATGAGCGTATGTTTTCCTATCAAACTGCAAAAGGTACATTGGAGAATCATTTTGGCGTATATTCGTTAGATGGTTTTGGCTTGGCAAAAAAACAGATTGCTGTGTGTGCGGCAGGTGGTTTGTTGTGGTATTTGTTGGAAACACAAAAAAATAATTTGCAGCATATTTCTGCATTGCAATATTACACCATTGGAGATTTTATGCCTTTGGATATTGCTAGCCGCAGAAATTTGGAATTGACAGAAACCATGCGGGAAAAAAGTAAAAAAGGTTCTTTGTTGAGTGTATTAGACGAAACAAAAACAGCAAGTGGTGCTAGAATGTTACGCAAATGGTTGGAACAGCCTTTGCTTTCAGCCGCACAAATTTGCAAGCGTTTGGATGCTGTGGAAGAATTAAATAAAGATTTGTTTTTGAGAGAAGAAATCAAAGAAGTATTGGAAAGTATACACGATTTTGAACGCATTATGGGACGTGTGGTGTATCAAACAGCAAATGCAAGGGATTTGGTTATGCTCAAACAGTCTGCAGAACATTTGCCCAAATTAAAGCGTGTACTGGATAGATGCAAAACACCTTATTTGAGAGAATTGTGTGATACATTGGATACATTGGAAAATATTTATGATTTGATTGCACAAGCCATTGTGGAAGAACCACCTTTTTCTGTAAGAGAGGGTAACATGATTTGTTGTGGATATTCTGATGAATTGGATACCTACACACAAGCCAAAAAAGAAGGCACAGCTTGGATACAAAAAATGGAAGAAGAAGAACGGGAAAAAACAGGCATTAAAAATTTGAAAATCCGTTTCAATAAAGTGTTTGGTTATTATTTGGAAGTGACGAAATCCAATTTGGAAGAAGTGCCTGCAAATTATATCAGAAAACAAACATTGGCAAATTGTGAGCGATATATCACAACACAATTGCAGGATTTGGCAGAATTGATATTGGGTTCTGAAGAAAAAATTGTGGAATTGGAATATCAACTCTTTGTGGAAATTCGCAATGCTATTGCAGCAGAAGTAGAACGTATACAAAAAACAGCAAATATCATTGCTGTGGTAGATGTGTTGCAATGTTTTGCAGAAGTGGCACAAAAACAAAATTATACAAAACCTGTGATAGATGATGGCGATGTGTTGGACATCAAAGGTGGCAGACACCCAGTGGTAGAAAAAGTTGTACAAGGACAATTTATTCCAAATGACACATACATCAATGGGGAAGATACCAGACTTGCAATTATCACAGGCCCGAATATGGCAGGTAAATCCACTTATATGCGACAAACAGCATTGATTGTATTGATGGCACAAATCGGTTGTTTTGTACCTGCGGAAAAAGCACATATTGGTGTGGTAGACCGTATATTTACCCGTGTAGGGGCTTCTGATGATTTGAGTGCTGGACAAAGTACATTTATGGTGGAAATGACAGAAGTGGCAAATATTTTGCATCATGCAACCTCACGCAGTTTGTTGATATTGGACGAAATTGGCAGAGGGACAAGCACATTTGATGGCTTGAGCATTGCTTGGGCTGTTTTGGAATTTATTGCAGATAAAAAACAACTTGGTGCAAAAACATTATTTGCAACACACTATCATGAATTATCCGAATTGGAAGGGAAATTGGATGGTGTCAAAAATTATTGTATTGCGGTGCAAGAACAGGGTGAAGATATCATATTTTTGCGGAAAATACAAAGAGGCGGTGCAGACCACAGCTACGGTGTACAGGTGGCAAAACTGGCTGGATTGCCTGTGAAAATTATCAAACGCAGCAATCAAATACTGAAACAACTCAATGCCGCAGATATTACAAAAAAAGCAAAAAAATTGGCAGAACAATCAAAAGAACAACAGCAACAACAAGCACAACAAGTGCATATGTTTGCATTGGTAGAAACACAGATTGCAGAGGAACTAAAACAAATGGATGTTATGGCAATGACACCAATAGACGCATTGCAAACACTATTTGCATTGCAGAAAAAAGCAAAAGGATTGTAAAAAAGGAGGTATGCTTTTGGCAATACGATTATTAGACCAAAAAACAATCAATAAAATTGCGGCAGGTGAAGTGGTAGAGTCACCAAAATCAGTGATAAAAGAATTGACAGAAAATGCCATTGATGCAGGGGCAACCACCATTACAACAGAAATTCAAGAAGGTGGAATTTCTTATATTCGTGTGACAGATAATGGTTGTGGTATTCCAAAAGCACAGGTACAAGAAGCATTTTTACGTCATGCAACAAGTAAATTATCAAAAATTGAAGATTTGGAAGAAATATTGACTATGGGTTTTCGTGGAGAAGCACTGGCTTCTATTGCCGCAGTTGCACAGGTGGAAATGACAACAAAAACAAAAGAAGAAGAAACAGGTACAAAAATTGAAATCAGTGGTGGAGAAGTACAGTCCATACAAGATGTTGCTTGCATAGAAGGTACAACAGTGATTGTAAAAAATTTATTTTACAATGTACCAGCTAGAAGAAAGTTTTTGAAAAAGCCCGCAACAGAAAGTGGTTATGTTTCGGATTTGATGAATAAATTGGCACTAGGACATCCAGAATTATCATTTTGTTATATCAATCATGGAAATACCATATTGCATACAGTGGGCAATGGCGACGGAAAAGCCTCTGTATTTTATGTGTATGGCAAAGAAGCGGCAAATGCTATGTTGGATGTTTCTTTTACAAGAGGGGATTACAAATTGACAGGATATTTGGGAAAACCAGAACTTTCTCG
>JAHHTV010000135.1 GCA_020024395.1 Anaerotignum sp.
AAAATAGATTATGCTCAAAAACAAAATATATTAGGAGGTCTTTTTCATGACAAAAACAAAAACATACACCACCACTGCACTCATGACTGCACTCATTTGCATTATGGCACCCATCAGTATTCCCATACCTGTCAGCCCTGTTGCATTAACACTTTGTACATTTGCCCTCTATCTATCTTGTTATGTATTACCACCACGACAAGCACTTGCAAGTGTTGGATTATATTTGCTTTTGGGTGCGATTGGTTTACCTGTATTTTCTGGTTATGCAGGCGGTATTTCTCGTTTTGCCTCTCCTGGTGGTGGGTATTTAATTGGCTATTTATTTTTGATTGCAATCAGTAGCTTTTTTATTTCTCATTTTCCAAAACGTTATTTATATCAAATCGGCGGTATGTTTCTTGGCACACTTGTTACATACACCATTGGCACAGCATATATGGCGTATCTTACACATGCAACATTTTGGCAAACGCTGCCTATGGGGGCATTGGTATTTTTACCTTTAGATATTGTCAAAATCATTTGTGCTTGTATACTTGGCAATCAAATACAATCTCATATCAGTTTGTAACACATCGTTTGCAAAAAATATTTTTTTATCAAATAAGGACTTGACGGTCATTTTTGTAACACATATACTTATTGATAAGAAAACAAATGCAACGGAGGTGAACCATACATGGATAATAACGACGAAAGCATCCCTTTGGGAGAAGAGCGACCGTATCAAAACGACAGAAAATATATCCATAGGTTCACCTTGTTACAAATGTGAACCTTTGTTTGACGTGCTTTTTTCAAAAAATACGTATGATATGATATTTTCTGTTGACACTTTTGGTATGGACAATAAGTGTTTTTTTATTGTCTGAAATGAGGTGAACACAATGGAAGAAATACAAGCACTGTTCGACCAGCTCAATGCATTGATGGACAGTGGTGCATACATTGCATTGAAAAAGGAATTAAATGACCAAAATGCAGCCGATTTGGCAGAATATTTTGAAGAACTACCTGCTGAAAAACAACTTTTTGTATTTCGATTGTTAACAAAAGATATCGCAGCAGAAGTATTTTCTTATATGGATAATGATACACAAGAACATATTGTACATTCTATTACAGATAAAGAAGTCAGAAACATTGTTGACGAAATGTTTTTGGATGATACGGTGGACTTTTTGGAAGAAGCCCCTGCCAATCTGGTCAAAAAGGTACTGCGTAATACAGACGCACAAACAAGAGCGCTCATCAACCGTTTTTTGAATTATCCTGAAAATTCCGCAGGTAGTTTGATGACAATCGAATTTGTCAAACTGCGTGGTGGTATGTCTGTTGCTGCTGCTATGAAACAAATCAAACGCACAGGCACAGACAAAGAAACCATATACACCTGTTATGTCATTGATGAACATAGAAAACTGATTGGTGTCATACCTTTGCGAACGTTGATTTGTGCCAAAGATGAAGATTTGGTAAAAGATTTGATGGAAGAAGATGTTGTTTCTGTACACACCACATATGACCAAGAAGAAGTTGCCAATATATTCAAAAAATATAATTGGATGGCATTGCCTGTTACCGATTTGGAAAACCGCTTAGTGGGTATCATCACGGTAGATGACATTGTGGATGTTATCGAACAAGAAACCACAGAAGATATGGAAAAAATGGCAGCATTGCTGCCTTCTGATGAAGAATATCTGAAAACACCTGTATTAAAATTGGCAAAAAATCGTATTGTGTGGCTTTGTGCATTGATGGTATCTGGTACGCTCAGCAGTATGGTAATTGGACGATATGAGACATTGCTGACAGCCGCCGTTGTGCTTTCCAATTTTATCCCCATCATCACAGACACAGGTGGTAATGCAGGTTCACAATCTTCCACCATAATTATTCGTGGTATGGCATTGGGAGAAATTGAAATCAAAGACACATTACGCGTGATATGGAAAGAATTACGTGTTGGTGTGCTCTGTGGTGTCACTTTGTGCATCATCAACTTACTGCGTATGACATTTTTCAGCCCTAGTACAGGATTTGCTGTTGATTTGACAGTATCTTTGAGTATGGCGGCAGTTGTTGTACTTTCCAAAACCATCGGTTGCATATTGCCCTTATTTGCAAAATTGGTAAAAGTTGACCCCGCTATGATGGCAGGGCCATTGATTTCCACATTGGTCGATGCCATTGCACTCATTATTTATTTTAACATTGCATCTATATTTGTATTGTAAAAAAAGGAGGCGAACCGTATGGAGCATTGGAACGAAACCACAGCCCTTTGGCAAGACTATCTAAAACAAGGTGCTTATTTGGCACTACGCAATGCATTAAACGAACAAAACCCTGCTGATGTGGCAGAATTTCTGGAAGAACTGCCTGCCGAAAAACAATTATTTTTGTTTCGTTTGCTCACAAAAGATATTGCTGCGGAAGCGTTTTCTTATTTGGACAATGACACACAAGAAATGCTTTTCACCTCCATTACGGATAGCGAAGTGCGAAACATTGTAGATAATATGTACTTGGATGATACTGTCGACTTTTTGGAGGAAGCACCTGCCAATCTTGTCAATAAAGTATTGCGAAACACAGATAGCGAAACCAGACAGCTCATTAACCGTTTTTTGTATTATCCTGAAAATTCTGCGGGTAGTTTGATGACGGTAGAATATGTATATCTTTATGAAGAAATGACTGCAAAACGTGCTATGGAAATCATACGACATACAGGGCTTGACAAAGAAACCATATACACCTGTTATGTCATTGATGATAAAAAACACCTTGTTGGGGTATTGCCACTGCGTACACTGCTTTTGGCAGATGAAACTGTATTGATTGATACATTGATGGAGGAAGATGTCATTTCCGTGGCAACATTGGACGACCAAGAAGAAGCTGCACATCTGTTCCGAAAATATAATTTTATGGCATTGCCTGTGGTTGATGGGGAAAACCGTTTGGTGGGTATCATCACCGTCGATGACATTGTAGATGTTATCGATGAAGAAACCACAGAAGATATGGAAAAAATGGCAGCACTGCTGCCTTCTGATGAAGAATATCTGAAAACACCCGTAGTCAAATTGGCAAAAAACCGTATCGTATGGCTTTGTATCCTCATGGTATCTGGTACACTCAGTAGCTTTATCATTGGTATGTATCAAAGTATATTAGACGAAGTGGTGGTATTGTCTACATTTATCCCCATATTGACAGGTACAGGCGGGAATGCTGGTTCACAAGCCTCTGCCATGATTATTCGTGGTATGGCACTGGGAGAAGTCCGTCCCAGAGATATTTTTCGTGTACTTGGAAAAGAAGTGCAAGTGGGTTTGATATGTGGGGCATTGCTTGCAGCACTCAATTTTTGCAAACAAACCATATTCAGCCCATCAACGGATATTATGGTGGATTTGACGGTTTCTGTGAGTATGGGGCTTGTTGTCGTGGTGGCAAAAGCCATGGGGTGTATGCTCCCGATATTGGCAAAAGTCTGCCGCCTAGACCCTGCCATCATGGCAGGGCCGCTCATTACCACAGTGGTAGACGCTGTGGCATTGTTGATATTCTTCCATGTGGCACAATGGCTTGTACTTGCATAAAAAAGAAGCGTTACACATCATTTGTGAACGCTTCTTTTTCTTTATTTTGAAATCCTAAAAGCCATGATATTGTTTATTGATTATCTCTTTGTGCAATACGATAATCCAAACTGATTCTGCCACCTACACTAGATGGCACTGCTTTGAATATATACTCTTTTGCAAAGAAACCTGTTTCTATATATGTATGCCCTTGTTCACCTGGGCTAATTATTCTTTCCGCCTTACCATCTATGGTAATTGCAATATCTTTATTCCCTGTATTTTTTATCCAAAAATTTATATATTTTCCATATTTTTTCTCCAATATATGCGGTTTATTCAATTCTACAATGTTTTTTTCACTTCCATCTGTAACTTTTTCATCTTGTTGCATCATTTCACTGACTTCTTGTGCTGCCTGTTCTGTGCTTGTACACGCAGACAGTGCCACTCCTCCCAACACCATACACAACACAGCTACCATCATTTTTTTATATTTCATGATAAGCCCCCCTTTTTTGTTTGAACATAACACCTGATACTTTCGTCTTGTATACATCTTCCCATCACTAAAAATTTTGATGTTTTTATTCTTCATCGGTTTGTTTGATACGATACTCAAAAGTAATTGTCCCACCATTTCCATCTGATGGCACTGCCATAAAATCATAATATGTTGCAAGCATACCAACTTTGGCAGAAATATGTCCGTTTTCTCCTGCCGCAATCTCTCTTACATCCTTGCCGTTTATTTTAATAGTAACACTTCTATCTCCTGTGTTATTTACCCAGAAATTTATATATTTTCCGTTGTTTTCATACAACTTTTGTGATAAGACGAATGTATCATCTGCGGAAAAACTACCTGTAAATATTTCTTTTTCTCGTAGTTCTTGTTCTGGTGTAGAGGTACACCCGCTTGTCATACCAAACAGCAAACCCATACACAACACAAACTCCATTATTTTTTTGTATTGCATCACCATTCCCCCTTTTTTACTGCCTTTTTCTATATTTTGATGGTATCAAAAAGAAAAATATCCGTCAATCACAAACATATATAAAATAAAAAACCTCCATATGTCATACATACAGAGGTTTTACTCAAAACTTT
>JAHHTV010000136.1 GCA_020024395.1 Anaerotignum sp.
TGCCTATTATTTGCAAACACATTTTCATTAAATAAATTGCAATATATCTTTTGCTTTTTCATATGCTTCCGCAGGCACCAGAATATAATAATAATTACGGTCAATATAGCCCTTTTTGCTAAAATTGCGTGGATCTAATTTTGCACCACAACCACACATTGGCGCTTCTTTTTCGTAATATCCCACTTTCATATCTTGTATACCTGCTTGTGCCAATGCTTGTTTTGCCTTTTCCCAAAGTGCTTTATTGCGTTCTTCAAACACCGTTTTTCTTTTTTCAAAAAACATATTTTCCCACAGCCTTTCTTTTTATGCAGTGTATCATGACTATGGTCTATTTTGCAATATCTTTTGTTTCTGTTTCTGCTGTGTTTTTGTGTTTCTTTCTTTTTTTATGCAAAATGCCAATCAATACAATACCCACCAGCACACCAAGTGGTACTATCGCATACCAATATGGCGTTACCATTGCAAACACAATCAAATCATTGTCATCTGTTTCAAAACCAATATAACTGCCATCTGTTTTGCCATCTATCTGTACGGCACCTGTTGTTTGCATTTGATACAATCTTATCCAACCATTTGCTTTTGGTTTGCTGTATTGTATGGTATGCAACTCTTTATTTTCTGTTGGCAATTTGATTTGCCAAGCTTCTGCAAAAACACCTGTTCCATCAAATGCAATGTCTTCTTTTGGAATGGGTGCCAAAATAACTTTTTGTGTATCATCAAATCCACCTTCTGCCAAAACAATCGCTTTTCCGCCTTCTTCTCTTGTCTGCTCTGAAGCAATCACTGCATGATTTTTTTCATACTCTGCTTCCAGTACACGGTCAAATGTTGCCATGACAGGCATTTCTGCCCATTTGCCTCTGTATCCTTCTTTTGTAGGTACTTTTGGAACCTCTTTGCTATTTGTCTTTGTACCATAATCATATGCGGTTTCGCCTATAATTTCACCATCTACCACAAATGTAAAATAGCAAGCGCCAAAACGTTTTGGTATATTAGGCAATGTCATAAAGCTGCTGTATGACAAAGGTTCGGCACAATCAATATAACTAATATCATCTATGCCACCCCATTCATTTTCCACAAAATAATTTTGTGTCAATACACCATCTGCTTTGCCTGCAATCGCACCCATGTTTTCCATTGCACGATTGATTTGTGTCATTGCTCTGCAATTTGTAATATCTGTACCATGCCCCACGATGCCACCAACATATCTATCGCCTTCTAAAGCTGTTTTGGCTACTGCATTGCGAATTACGGACTTAGAATAACCAGCAATACCACCAACATAATCCCCACTATCACTTGCCACTGTGCCATATGCTTGACAATCGTATAAACTGCCCATACTCATTTCACCAACAATACCGCCCACATAATCTTTTTTTGCTTTGATGGCACCATAATTGACTACATTTCGCAATACTGCTTTTGTTTGGTATTTTTGGTTCAAAGATTTATCGCCCAATTCTTTCAAATCGTCCTCTGGGTCAAAATCGTATTCCACAGCAATACTACCTGTAATACCACCTACATTCACATCACCTTCAATACTGCCCATGTTATTGCTTCTTTCCACAACACCTTGTGTATTGTTTGTTTGTTGTTCCGAAATATCTTCATAAATATCATCTTTTTTATCTGTATCCATCATTTTTTTATAAATATCTTTGAAAATATCCATAATATTGCGGATTTGATTGTTGATTGCACGCATATCGGAAAGCAACATATCACCATTGTTTGTCAGTTCTTCACTGATACTGTCCATTTCATCTAAAATGTAGCCTGTGTGGTTCATCAAATTATCCACATTTTCTCTATATTCTGCATCAGGACCAGAAAATTGTGGCACACCACCAGCACGAAAATCACCAATCGCCCAACGAAATTGTGTTACCATATCAGCAATACCAACTTGGACATCTTCCATACTTTCCACAGAATGTTGCAATTTGTTCAAACCTTGGCTCAATTCGTCAGATAATTCCATACCACTTTCCAATGCTTTTGACATTTCATCTTCTGCTTCTTTTACAGATTTTGTCAAATCATCGCTTGTTTTATGCATATGGTCAACGCTTTTTTCCAAAGATGATATTGCCTCTAACAATGTTTCTGGTTTTTTAATGGCAGACACCACATTTTTGGCACTATGTAACACAGAAGTCAAGGAATCTTTATACCCAATCAATTTTCCGTCCATGACATTGATTGCATCATCCATATGAGAAAGCATATCTCCGCTGGCATCTGTGGCATTTTGTAACCGTTTGACAGATTGTTTGAGGTGTGCCAATGCTTCTCCCATATCGTCTGCCACTTCTTCTCCTCTATGTAAGATATCTTCCATATCAGCTAAAAAGTTGTCAGCTCTTTGACTAAGGTCATTGATGGTTTCCACTGTATCATCCACATAATCCTCTGTACGATGCACCAAATAATCTGTGCTTTTTTTTGCTTCATTGGAATACAAAGACATATTTTCCATCCGTTCTGAAAATTGATGTATCGATGTTTCTGTATCACCAATCATATCATCCATAATATCTTGCAGCACAGAAAAAGCATCAGAAAGTCGTTCCAAATCATCTTGTGCAAACAACAATGTCATATATGGCTCCATCTGTCCAACAATACCACCAACATCTTTTCTACCATATATCGTCCCACTGTTTTGACAATCTTTGACATACCCTGTCTGTCTGCCAACAATACCACCAATGTTATACCCCATATGTGGATACCCAACATCGCCTGTATTTTTACATTCCTGCAATATACCAGAAGAAAATCCAGTAATACCACCTGTATCTGTATGTGCAGAAAGATTTTCTGTGGAATTGATATTCCCTAAATCTATATCACCAAATGCTTTTTTGACTTCTTGTTCACTAATATTGACATGGCTTTCATTGTTACAGCGTATGATACCGCCCAAATTTTGTCCAGCAATACCACCTGTATAATGTTCTCCTGTGATATTTCCTTTTACTGTACAACTTTGTATCAATCCGCTATTTTCATTGATACCAGCAATACCACCCACATTCAATTTTGCTTTAATTTCTCCATTATAGTGACAATTACTGATAGTCCCTTTATTATTGCCCACAATACCGCCGACCATTTCTTGACTGCCAGATGGGTTCCAATTTCCTTTTACATTCAAATTTTTGATTGTACCGCCTGTACCAATATAACGGAATAAACCCAAGCCAGAACCTGTTGCACCATATTCTGCAATAGTAATCGTGTGTCCATTGCCATCAAATGTACCATTGAATATCGGAATGGGTTTCCAACCACCATCCAAATGCAAATCATTTTCCAATACAACCATTTTATTTTTTGACCAACTATCCAGTTTGCATTTTTTCATCAAAAAATTCCAATCTTCTTTCGAAGAAACGGATATTATGCTATCATCAGAGGCATATACATTTTTAAGCGGAACCATTGTAAAAAGCATCAAAAACACCATGCCCCATGCCATACATTTTTTCCATATTTTATTCTGCATTTTTGGGTTCCTCCTCTCCTTTTCTTGTATCTATCATTGCGTGTACCTCTCCTTGTATTACACCTTGTATTTGTGCATCAATATTACCAGATACATACCCTTTGATACGTCCATTGACACGCACTTCGCCTTTTGTTTCTTGGTTCAATTCTGGTTTTTTCATAACAAATTTTGTACGTTCAATCACAATGTCACCCAAAACCAATATTTCTGGCAATACACACATTACCAAAAATATAGACAATATTGTGCCTCGTCCCAAACAAATACCAATCGATGCCACCGTTGGGTCAGAAGACAGACAACCAATCAAAAGCCCTGCGGCTGCCAACATAGAACCTGATGTAATAATGGTTGGAAATGCTTGGTTCAACGCTTTGACAATCGCTTCTTTTGGTGTCATTTGTTTTTTCAAATCCATATAACGGTTTGAAATTACGATTGCATAGTCAATATTTGCCCCCATCTGTATGGAACTTACCACCAAATAGCTCAAAAAGAACAATGGGCTTTTCATCAAATATGGGAATGAAAAGTTTATCCAAACACTGCCTTGTATCACCAATATCAAAAGTATTGGCAGCCCCACAGACTGGAATGTAAATAACAATACCAATATAACAAACACAATAGACAATATGCTAATCATCACATTATCACGACTAAATGATGTTGACAAGTCAAAGTCACTTGTCGTATTGCCCACCAGTAGAAAATCATCATAATATTTAGAAACATCATTTCGCAACACATTCAAAAAATCAAATGTTTCTTGCCCCTCCTCTGGCATATCCAAATCCAGTACCAAACGAGAATATGTTTCTCCTTGTAGCTGTTTTTTTGCATCTGTAATCTTCTCATATGCATCATCTAAATCTTTTTGCATTTGGTCGTCCAATTCCACATATCCTTCATCTGCTTCTTCATGCACAAACAAAAACATATCAATCAAAGGTACATCATAAGACTCCAAATCTCCCACGATATGCCCATATTCTTCATTTTTGATACCATATGCTGTATATAACAATTTTGACAACTCAATATCCAAATCCATCATTTCTGCAAATTCTCTTGGTTTGAGTGCATCTGCCAGCATATAAT
>JAHHTV010000137.1 GCA_020024395.1 Anaerotignum sp.
CACAACGCCTCCCTACTTTATACTTTATTTAACGCAGCTATAATATTATCCGTAGCCATTTCACTCATTTTGATTGTTGCACCTTCTGTCGAAGCGGCAGTATGTGACCCCACAATGACATTTGGCAAAGTCAACAATTTTGAATTTTCAGGAGGCTCTTGTTCAAAAACATCTAAACCAATGCCATATATTTTGTTCTCTTTCAACAGATGATACAAATATTCTTCATCAACTAATCCACCTCTTGCGGTGTTAATGATAATCAAATTGCTTTTTGCATATTTCAAATTGTTTTCGTTGAGAATATGCTTTGTTTCTGCTGTCAATGGCAAATGTAAAGATATAAAATCACATTCTCTGACAATGGTATCAATATCTGTAAATTGTATACCATTTTCATTGATGTAACTTTCATCTTTGTATACATCAAATCCGTATACTTCCATGTCAAAGCCCTTTGCTCTTTTGACAACACCTTTTCCTATGGCCCCCAAACCAATTACACCAATTTTTTTCCCAAAAATATCTAATGCCTCTATTTTTTTCCAATTATCGTGATGGCAACCATAGTCTATTTCCACCAATCTTCTTGCAACAGCACATAACAATGTCATAGCATAATCTGCAACAGCACTCGCATTTGCCCCCACAGTTCTACTGATTTCAATACCATGACTTTTCGCATATACACAATCAATATTATCAATACCAACACCATATTTTGAAATTGCTTTCAAATGATTTGCATGAGAAAGCACATGCGCATTCATGGTATCAACACCCAATATCACACCATCAACATCTTTGATTTGTTCAATCATTTGTGTCTCATTCATAATATTTCCGTATGGGTTAAATATTGGTTCTATACCATTGTTTTGCAATTTTTTGACAAGTGCATCTTTATTATGTTTGCCATAGGAACGAGGAGTGATTAACACTTTTTTCATTAGTAATCGTCATCTCCTTCTTCTACCACAACGACAGGTTCTGCAATACTTTCTTTGCCGCTTGATTTTATCACTTCCACAACTTCATCTATATTTGAAGACATTCTGTTTGTGCAAGCCTCTAACAATATAGATAAATTCACACCAGATACAATTTTTGTGTTGATTTGTTCAGCTTCCAATTTTTTAGAAACCTTTTGTGCTACATTAAAAGGTGAGGCACCAAACAAGTCAACCAGCATCAAAACGCCATCGCCTTGACTTAAAGCTCTTGCTTTATCTTTTATATTCTTTTCAAAGTTGTCATAATCTTCGCCTCTTGTTAAAGAAACATAATCAAGCCCTTCCATGTTTCCCATAATCATCTCTAAGCTATCCAACATACCCTCAGCCATTTTGCCATGCGTAATTACCAAAATACCAATCATACGCCATTACACCTCAACTTCCTCTTACAATTTTTGCTGCATCTTTCAGTGACACTTTGGCGCTAGAAGGCACATCTTGGAAATACACTTCTACACCATATTTTTCATGCAATTTTTCCAATATACATAATTGTTCTTCATTGATTGACACAGCTTTAATGACTGATGTCAAACCCGGTTTATATGGAATACCACCCAAATTTAATTCTTTGATGGGAACGCCACCTTCTATGATAGATGCCATTACTTCGATGCTTTTTGTCAACAATATCACATTAAAATTATCATATTGACGGTCGTCCCAATAACGTACAGCACCATCTTCTTTTAAAACTCTGACTTTCAGTCCTGTTCTTGTGCCTGCTCCCAAAATAATATTTTTTGTAAAATCATCATTTGCAGAAGGGTTGTCTGCTACAAATATTGCAGTGGCTCCTGCTGATTTTGAAAGATTTGTCATGACTTGTCCATGAATTAAACGTGCGTCAACCCTAGCTAATACCACTTTACCCATATATATCCATTCCTTTCTCGTTTAAAAACCGATTACAAAATGCCAACTGCTGCCAACAAGCCCAATATTATGGTCAAACCAAATAATGCTTTTGTTACGTTCAAACCTTTTTTTGCAAAGAACATATAAATGCAACCCACTGTCAACAATGGTAAAATGCCCGGCATAATATCGTCTAAAATGCTTTGTACAACAAACTCTTTTCCAGAAAGATTGAATTGTAAAGACGAAGAAACTTTTACATAATTTCCTGCTAAAATCCCCATCATAAACAAACCTAATATAGATAAAACTTCTATAATCATTTGCATTTTATCGCCCACTACTTCACTTGCAGCGGAACGACCCAATCGAAAACCTAATTGTGCAAAATAGTATCCAATGACCAACTGGTATGTAGCGAAGCAAACAAATGGTATCAATGAACCCAAAGGACTACCTTGTTGTGCCCAAGGCAAAGCAATGGCAATAAATATATATTGTACGGTACCTGAGTCAATCGAATCCCCAATACCAGCCAAAGCCCCCATCAATCCCGCTTTGGAATTATAAATCAAGTCATCATCTATGGTGATTGGTTCATTCTCATAAACTTCTTTGGCACGTGCACTTTCCAAAGAAGCCATAATCCCTGTAATAGTACCGCCACCCCAAGACAATTGTGTATTGAAAAACAACATATGTCTTTGATATGCTTCTATCAAATCTTGCTTATTTTTATACAATTTTTTCAATATTGGCATCAATGCCCATAATAATGCTGGTGCTATATATTTATCAAAACAATGTGGGATTTCATTGGCAAAATAAAATCTCAACCATGCCAATCCAACATCTTTTTTTGTAATTGTTTCTGGTGGTACTGCTACATTTTTATCCATTACACGCAATCTCAACACCTCCTATTTTTCAATAATCGTCATCATCATCATTGGCATTTCCAGAAAATCCAAATCCTTGCATTTTTGAAAGTGTTTCTGATTTCGCCATTACATAAATAATTGCAATAATCGTACCAACAATTGCATACGTAATCATGGTAACGTTCAAACTTTTCAAAATAATTGCCATAAAGTATGCCAATAAGAAAAATACAATATAGTTTTTCTTACCAATCACATATACTGTTACTGCAATACCAATTGCTGCCAAACCGCCACCAATGACTTCTAATATATGGAATATGATTGTACCAGAAGCTGAGGATACCACTTCTGCAATGATTGGTGCTCCATAATACAAAGCAATAAACATAAAGGGAACAAATATTGCGCATGAGATAATAATTGGCATACCGATAATGGAAAATGACAACATTTTTTCATTACCTTGTGCCGCATATTTATCTGCCATTTTTTGCATCACAATCGTATTTAAGAAAAATCGAAGTTGATACAAATAACTTCCCAACAAACCAACGGGTACTGCCACACCAATCGCCGCTTCTGGTGTCAGATTTCCCAACAATGCTACTGGTACTGCAATGGAAGTTGCAACACAAGGTTCGCTTGGCATTTGTCCACCAGGTGCAAATACTCCCATAAAAATCAATTGGATTGCTGCTGTGATAATCATCGCTTCTTCCACTTTGCCAAACACCAAACCACAAACCAAACCAGACATCATTGGGGAAAAGCGCATTGTCAAAGTTGCGCCTCCCAATAAAAATCTGCCCATTATTCCCGCTACCCAAAATGCAATTATTAAGGCTTGAACCACAGTAATATGTTCCATATTTCCCCTCCTTCAAAATTTTTATCTATCTTTATACATTATTGTTTTGCCACATTATGACCACCAAAGCCTTTGCGCAATGATGCAACCACTTTACCTGTAAATGTATCTTCTTCCAATGAACGATACCGCATCATCAATGACAAAGCAATGACAGGCATATTCACATTTCTTTTTAATGCTTCTTGTACTGTCCACTGTCCTTCTCCGGAAGCATACATAATCCCTTTGATGCCATCTAAATTGGGGTCTTCTTTGAATGCTTGTTCTGCCAGCTCCATCAACCAAGACCTTACAACAGAACCGTTATTCCAAAGTTTTGCCACTTTTTCATTGTCATAATGATAGGGGCAACGTTGCAACAAATCAAATCCTTCCCCAATTGCCTGCATCATGCCATATTCAATCCCGTTATGAACCATTTTCAAATAATGTCCGCTTCCCGCAGGACCGGTATATAAATAACCATCTTTTTGTGCCAATTTTTGAAATATCGGCTCTATGTAGGCAAATTTATCACTGTCCCCCCCAATCATAAAATTGCCACCATTTAATGCACCATTGATACCACCTGATGTACCAACATCAAAGAAGTGCATACCTTTTTGTTTTAACAATTCATAATTTGATACTGAATTTTCATAAAATGAATTTCCACCATCAATGACATAATCACCTTCATTTAATAAATGAGAAAGTTTTTCAATCATATTTTTTGTAACTTCCCCAGCAGGTAACATCACCCATATGATTTTTGGTGTTTCTAATGCCGAAACCAATTCTTCAACAGAATTTTTTACCACAATTCCTTGTTTGTGTGCTTCATTTCTCACATGTTCTTCCACATCATATC